>NZ_JACGVK010000131.1:0-82600 GCF_014077185.1 Colwellia sp. MB02u-10 | reverse complement strand
GATGAAACAGGTCGCGTCATAAGAGAAGACAAACGAGGCGCTATCGATGCTAAAACCGCACAGATACTGTCAAGGCTGCACATCAGCGATGAAAGTTGGCTAAAACTCACCACAAACTTTGAAGGTATATTCACTGGTGCTGTTGGCACCGCGGAGCATTTGTGTGAATTTACTGAACACGTGGGTTTAAAGCGAGCACACGGTAAAGCAAATGCTCAAGCTTGTTTGAATAGCGCTTAAACTTAACTACATGCTAAGACAGCAAGAAAAATACAGCTACCTTTGGGCAGCAAGTACCGCTTGCCTGACATTCACTCATTTAATCAAAATATATAAAAATCGATATACTAAAGCTTACAATATGAAGTACATGCATTGTTGTTGACCAATGAATAGCAGTGTTTCAGAGCATTATTATTACGGGTGGCATAGTTTAGCTGACCGTGTTTAGTAAAAATAAATTTATTGCATACTCCATCAAAATATGGCAATTTTTTTTGGCAGATACTAAGTTGCTTTTGCTTGAGAAAGAACAGCAACATCCTATTACGTTTGCTAATGGAAAAGAGTTTACCTACCATGCTCAAATAAAGATGGCTTTGGGTGCGGATAACTATTTTACGCATCATTATCATTGATGGAAGTGTGGGCTAAATTAGAACCATAATGGGCTGATACCTCAGTACATCGCCAAAGGTATGGAGATAGATATAGTAACTGATGAAGAGATAATCTTAATCTAATATAAGTTCAACAACAGGCCAAGGAAATTACTCGGTTTAAAACACCGGATGAGGTTTAAGATATTATGTGTTTAGTAGCATAATTAAGCGGTGTCGCACTGGCGACTGAAATCCGCGTTTTTTATTAACACCGAATAACAATAGCCGTTACGAAGCGTTGACCATATACAATTTATCATGGCCTAAGACCCTGAGATTATAGATAACTATACAACAGGAAATATTAAGAAATGACATTTAACACTATCTTTAAATCATCTGCTATCGCCTTGCTACTGATGAGTAACTATGCTCTCGCGGCTACCGCGGAGCCCGCGGAGCCCGGGGCAGCCCCCGTAGTGACTTCGAGTGCTATTACCTCGGCTACCGAAGATAGCGTCTACACCTATGCGATGTCGGCCACCGACAGCGACGATGACCTGTTAATCTGGGAGGTTACTGTCGAAGACAGTTTACCAAACTGGCTAAGTTTGGTCGCCGGCAGTAATCAAACCACTATAGTAACTGAAGAGTTAAACATGCCTTTAGGTATTGCCACTGATGATGATGGCAATGTTTATGTTACCAATTACAGCGATCCTTATGGTATAACCAAAGTTGCCCCCGATGGGAGTAAAACTATTTTTTCTGATACTGACGATTCTGGCGGTTATGCAATAGAAATGTACAATGGTGAGTTATATATGTCCCATTATTCAGGCGAAAACGCAGGGACTATAGTTAAATATGACAGTGCAGGAGCTCAAACGCAGGTTACTACAGGTTTAAGTGGCCCAATTGGTATGAGTTTTTATGACGGCACTTTATATGTAACAGAGTATCATTCTAGTAGGGTTATTGCCGTAAACTTGACAGACGGTAGTCAGAGTTTATATGCCGATATAAGTTGCACTGTCTGGGGGATCGCTTTCGATGATAACGGCGATCTGTTGGCTGGTTGTCACGGTGGCGAGAGTAAAGTTGTCAAAATATCGGGCGGAGTTGAAACCGATCTATTTTCCGTTCCGGGCAGTCCTTCAGATCTAAAGGTTGATAAAAACGGTAACTACTATGTCGCAACTTCAGGTAATGGAGTCTATAAATATTCACCAACGCTGGAAAGAACCGACATTCAGTTAGATATGACAGTTTATGGTATTGCACAAAACAGCAGTGGAACCTTATATTTTGTTGATTTTAACGCCGGTGATTTATATAAATTGGAAACGGGCGCCGTGCTCTCTGGTACCCCGACCAATGATGATGTAGGTGTTCATCCGGTTGCTTTAAGTGTGAATGATGGCACTGGTAATGTGGTTAACCATGACTTTGATATCACAGTTGCAAATACCAATGATGCCCCGATTGCCGACAGCCAGGGGACGGTTGCCGTATCCAATAACATACCCATTGATATCACTCTAACAGGCACAGATGAAGATCCAACTAACGATGTACTAAGCTTTAGCATCCATAGCCAGCCAAGTGGCGGTGCCTTGTCTCTGTCGGGTGATCATAATGAAGTGATCACCTATACGGCTAATGAAGGTTTTTCTGGCGCGGACAGTTTCAAGTTCGTTGCCAACGATACGATGGCTGATTCAGCCCCAGTAATGATAAATCTAAATGTGTCTCTTAATTTAGCACCAATTGTTAGCGGTGCACAAGCCGAACAAATTGTTACCGACACCACCACAGTGACTCCTTTTAGCAATATTGAGCTTAGTGATGGCGAAGGCGATAATATTGCGTTGACTATAGTCCTAGATGATTATAACAACGGCACGCTTAGCGGCACTGGCTTAACTGGCACCGGACCTTATACACTCGCCAGTGACAGCACTGCCAATGTTCAGGCAGTTTTAAGAGCTTTGATTTTTATGCCAGCGGCTAACCGAGTATTGCCTGGTACCACAGAAAAAACCACCTTTATTCTAGTTGCTAATGATGAAATCGATGACTCGGCGGCCAATAACACCACAACTGTCGTGAGTACATCGGTCGATAATAGCGCTATTATCAGTGGCGATTTTACTTCCTCGATAATTGAAGACTCGGGAACAAGCGCCACAGGTACTGTGAGCATCAGCGATATAGATGCTGGACAAACTCCAAGCTTTGTTGTCGGTGATACCGTCAGTACTTATGGCACTTTAACCTTAGATTTACAGGGTAACTGGAGTTATGATTTAGATAACACTAAAGCTGCGGTTCAAGCACTATCAAATGGCGGCGCCATGACAGATATCATTACGATTTCTTCAGTTGATGGTACTCAAAAGCAAATTACCATCACTATTACTGGTGTTAATGGTGTAGCCATGATTACAGGTACCTCAGCGGGGGCAGCAACCGAAGATAACCCTACACAAGTTACCGGTAGTTTAGCGATTGCGGATGAAGATACCGGTGAAGCCGTGTTTGTTGCGCAAATCAATGCAGCAGGCAGCTACGGTACATTTAACTTAACGACATCAGGGAACTGGACGTACGATTTAGATAGCACTAAAGCGGCCGTGCAAGCACTGCCGAATGGCGCGACTTTAACGGATAGCTTCACAGCGAGCTCTGCCGATAGTACCGATTCACAACTGGTGACGATTACCATTACCGGTGTTAATGGGGTGGCGACGATCACAGGGACTTCAACAGGGGCGGCAACCGAAGATGATGTTACTGTGGTAACAGGTGATTTGACGGTTGATGATGAAGATACAGCGGAAGCTGTTTTTGTTATGCAAACCAATAGTGAAGGTAATTATGGTTTCTTCTCATTAACTTTATCTGGGACGTGGAGTTATCAACTTGACGGTAGCAACCTTGATGTTAATGTTTTACCTGAAGGTGAAACATTAACAGATAGTTTTACGGTGAGCTCATTTGATGGCACAGACAGTCAAGTTGTCACTATAACTATTACGGGCATTAACGATGCTGCAACAATTACAGGTACTTCAATCGCTGATACAAATGAAGATAACACTGCACAAATTACCGGTAGTTTAGCGATTACAGATAATGATACAGGTGAAGCAATCTTTATGATGCAATCGGGTGTTGCTGGAACATACGGTGTCTTTAATATTGATAATCAAGGTAACTGGACGTTTACTTTAGATAATGACAATACTGAAGTACAACAAATGTCTTCAGGTGAGCAATTAACTGATGGCTTTACCGTGATGTCAATTGATGGCACAGATTCAAAAATCATCACCGTTACCGTGTTTGGTGCTAATGATGCACCCAATGCTGAGCATGATGAGGTAACAGTAGATATTAGTGTAAATGGTGTTTATGTCATTGATGTACTAGTAAATGATATTGATGTTGATGGCGATGCACTGTCTATTGTTGGTGCTAATACGAGTCTAGGCTCTGTAAGCATTAATGGTGAAAATCTAACACTGACTACACAAACGGGGTTTGTTGGGCAAGTAGAGCTCACCTATACCATTACTGATGGAAATAATACGTTCTCTGAAACTACTGTAGATCTCTTGATTACTGGCGCGCTGAGTGAAACGGCTCCTGTTATCATTGTTCCTGAAACGGTAGAGGTAAATGCAGAAGGCTTGTACACGAAAGTAGACTTGGGTGTCGCAACCGCGATTAATAGCCAAGGTCAACCCGTACCTATTTCATTAGTGGATGGTGCGCCATTATTTAGATCGGGCAATAGAATTGCATACTGGCAAGCAATAGATCCAGAAACAGGATTAACTACTGTTGCGAGTCAGAAAGTAATTATTCATCCGATTATTTCCCTTGGTAAAGATCAAGTGGTGGTAGAAGGGAAAAAGGTCAGTGTTGACATTATACTCAATGGTGAAGCACCTAAGTACCCAGTCGTTATCGCGCTGAGCATCAGCGGCAGTGTGGACGAGAATGATTATGATATCGAGACTCAAGAAGTTACGATTGAGTCAGGCACGCAAACAAGTGTGTTGATTGATATTGTTCAAGACAATGTTATTGAAGGCAATGAAACGCTAATCCTAAGCCTTGCTGAGGGTAATGTCAGTAATAGAGCCACTCAAGTTATTACTATTGTTGAGAGCAATATAGCCCCTAACGTTACTTTGAGCAGCTCACAAAATGCTGAGGAACGTCAATTGGCTACACCAACTGATGGATTAGTGAGTATTGACGCTATGGTAGTCGATGCTAACGATGACAATTTCAGTACACAGTGGTTATATGATCCCGCACTTAACATCAATGAAGTTGATGAAATCACCCTGACACTTGATCCAAGTGGATTAAACTCGGGAATATATAGCATTGGCATAAAAGTGATTGATGCTGGGGAAGGTAACTTAAGTACAACCCAAACTCTTTACTTAGAAGTATTAGCTAGCTTGGCTGTGTTAACCGATGTGGATTCCGATGGTGATCTAATCCCTGATAATGAAGAAGGGCATGGGGATAGTGACCAAGATGGTATTCCAGATTATCTAGACGCGATAGCCGAATGTAATGTAATGCCAGCGCAAGTGGCAGTGCAAGACGGATTTCTTGTTGAAGGCGATCCAGGAGTCTGTTTACGCAAAGGCAATACAATAGCTGCGGGTGAAACCGGTGGCCTACAGTTAACCGATAATGACCTTGAGAACAGTATCGGCATTGATGAGGATGCCATAATTGTAGGTGGTATCTTTGACTATATTGCGACAGGTTTACCACAAGCTGGAAAAAACTATCAAATCGTCTTGCCTCAGATCGAACCTATCCCTGCTGGTGCTGTATATCGTAAATATAGTGCAACAGGTGGTTGGGGGAACTTTTTTATAAATGTGGATAACCAGTTGCACTCTGCGGCGGGTGATTTGGGCTATTGTCCACCGTCAGGAAGCACACAGTGGTCTACTGGACTGACGGAAGGTCATTGGTGTGTCCAGTTAACTATTGAAGACGGTGGTCTAAATGACAATGATGGTTTGGCTAATGGAACGATAGTTGATCCCGGTGGCGTCGCAGTGTTGCTAACAAGCAATACAATGCCCGTTGCACAAGGGGATGTCGTTAGAGTGAAACGCAATGAATCAATACTGATTGATGCACTGGCAAATGATTTAGACGCAGACGGTGATGCATTAAGTATTGGTGTTGCCACGGCGACATTTGGCGAGGTGACACTTACTGCTGATAATCAATTGAATTACCAGAGTAAGGCTGATTTTATCGGCTTGGATACGCTCGTTTATACGTTGTCAGACGGTAACGGGGGCAGTGACAGTGGCACGGTCAGCATTACTGTTTATCTGAATGATGAGCCTGTAGCCCTTGATGATAGGGCTGAAACCGATGATCGTAGTGCGATAATTATTACGGTATTAGATAACGATAGCGATGCTGACGGGGATAGTTTAACCATTGTCAGTGCAACGGTTGATGAAGGTAGTGTTACGATGAATGAAAATAACACCCTAACCTATACCCCTGACAATGGCTTTGATGGTGCGGCCACTATTTCTTATAGCATTGATGACGGACAAGGCGATCAAGCAATAGCGCAAGTACTTGTGACGGTTAACGCCTATCAAAACGCGATGGTCAACAATAAGTCAAATGGGGGAAGTATGGGACTAATGATTATTTCTTTAATTGGCGTTACCTTATATCGTATGCGTCGTAAGAAAAATATCGGTAGAAATCAGCTTGTACAGGTTACTGCTGCCCTTGTGGTTGCAACAAGCATGAGCCTTGCTGCAGCTGAGCCCCAATGGTTTGTTACCAGTAGTGTTGGAATAAGTGACGCCAATAGTCATGTGAACATACCAAGTGACATCGGGATTACGTCCATTGATTTAGATAAATCAAGCACCAGCTACACTATAGGTGGCGGTGTAAACTATAGTGTTTACTCATTTACAGTAAATTATGAGCAATTAGGCGATTCCTCAGCGAGTTATGTTGGAGAGGTATTAGATACTGCATTGTTTCATCAAACATTAGTCAATAGTGCACCTAAACTTGTGGAGGGTATTAGCCTGCAAGGCCAATATACGTTATGGCAAGATGATGCCTTGAGTGCATCGATAGGAGTGGGCCTGTTCGCTTGGGAGTTAGATTACACTAGCCAACTCAATGATAGTGTTATTAAGGTAAGTGAGGATGATATTGATTTGTTTTATAACCTACAAATAGCTTATGCTATTACTGAACAAGTTCAAGTAAGCGTAAAAGCGAGTCGTTATAGCTTGGCTCATGACATAAATAATATAGCCTTAGGTTTAACTTATCATTTTTAATATTGTGTAGCTAAGGAGAGGCTAGATGATAAATCAGAAGAGTCCCTAAAAACTATCACGACTAAAAATCTGCTCTTAACACAGCAGATTTTTAGTCGTATAGAGTAATGGATATGCATAATAGCTAAGGTAGTTATTCGAGCTGACTTATGCATAGGCTCTTATCTGTAAATATAATTTCATTATTATATTCTTAGTGACGCGACTAAACATCTGCTTTTTAGATTTAAATACTATATTGGTGGCTTTGTTCATATTTAGGATCAATCACACATTAGTAAAAAGTTACCATCGAAAGACTCATGTCTTTATCCATTTAGAACGTCTGCTATCAGGAAACCGACAACGTAATATAGTTGTTCAGCCATGTCCGCTGTAGATAAAAAATACAAATGTTTTTAGTCAAAATTCTCAGACTCTTACTTCCGAAATGTGGCATAAGTGATCGACGAGGTTAAATCTAGTAAATACAAGATGTAGTGGTCGGTTGGGCTAAGTGGATAGCCCTTGAAAATTGGCATCTATCCGATTTAAGCGCTATTAAGCTTAAGCATCTGCGCTATAAATTTAGCGCTTATTCCTGCTCTTGATCTTTTTTAAGTTGTTCTGCCTTTCGGCTATCTACTTTATTTTTTTGTTCGTCTGAGAGCTCAAATTTACTGGCTGATTGCTTGATCAATAATATACCAGCGATAACAGAGCCAACAGCAACAATAAGAATTAACATATAAGTAAAAGTCATATCTATATCCTTTTAAATAAAATTTATGGGTAAGAAACTTGTTTTCTATCTGTCTTTTTAGTTTTAAAAAGACAGATAGAAAAATAGAACAATAACATGTAATTTATGAATATGCTTGCAACATGCCAGCAAGAGCAATTGTTTTAAGCGGGTTTAATAAAGTCAGCTTAACCCGTATTTACACCCAGCATTTAGCAGAAGTATTTACCCCAGTATTGAAAGTAACTAGCTAGCACTAAATACTATTCACTTGTTATGCGCTGATAGTAGGCTCGGCTTTTGTCCGCTTGCTGACATAAATCGGTCAGGGCGTGTAAACTGCGCGTGCTCATTCGATGCACAACATCAGCATCAAGGATGATCATTTGTTGATGTTTAATGGCTGACAATATCGGCCATTTCTGCCAATCATAACTATCATTACCCGCTTGCTTTTTTGATAAGGGTTGAATAATAACATCAACATTTGTTTGCAGTATTTGCTCAATATTTACTTGTGGATATTGGGCTTTTGCTGCCATAAATGGATTATTAATACTGCAAGCGTCTAAAAACTGTTGCGGCCAACTCCCTTTGGCAATGGTGGTTAATGGTCTAGACCACACTTCATAAAAACCGGTGAGTGGTTTTTTATGACCATATTGCTTTTTGATCTTGGCTAAATCCGCTAGAAACTTAGCCGCAACACGTTTAGCTTGCGCGCTGTGACCTGACAGTTTCCCGAACAAGCGCAGCTCTTTAGCGACATCTTCAAAGCTATTGGGCTGCGAGTAAACCACACGAAAGCCCAGTTGTTTAATACGGGCTAAATCATCACTTGGGTTACCACTCTTCCAAGCGATAACTAAGTCTGGTTGTAATTCAATGACCCGCTCTAATTGAATACGTAAAGCGCTGCCAATTCTGGGTATTGTCTTTGCCGCTAGCGGAAAATCAGCGTGATCAGTCGTCGCAATGATTTGGTCACCAGCGCCAATATCAAACAACATCTCAACAATGTGTGGTGATAATGCAATGATGCGTGGTTTAGGCGCATCAATAACCGCGGTATGATCAATACTTTTACTTGTGGCTTGTGTGCTCGCAATATAAGCAAAGCCCAGTAATATAATCCCTATGTATTGGCTGAATTTCATGACGATTCCATTTGTTTTTTATGACAGTAATACTGGCTACCAATCAATACCTTTTTGTGCTTTTATGCCGTTATCAAAAGCATGCTTAAGCGGCTGAACTTCACTGACGGTATCGGCAAGTTCAATGATACTGCGATGACATGCACGGCCAGTGATAATAACATGCTGTTTAGCCGGACGATTAACGATAGCTTCAATCACTTCATCTAAATCTAAATATTTGAATGACAGCATGTAGGTTAATTCATCAAGTAAAATCACGTCGACACTTTCATCTTTTAGTAAGCGTTTTGCCTCTTCCCAGACTATGACGGCAGCGGCAATGTCTTTTGACTTGTCTTGGGTGTCCCAAGTGAAACCGGTTGCCATGACATGAAACTCAACGCCATTGTTTTCTAATAAATTACGTTCACCACAGGCCCAATCGCCTTTAATAAATTGTAATGCCGCCGCTTTATAGCCATGTCCAACCGCGCGGGCTAGCGTGCCAAAGCCTGATGTTGATTTACCCTTACCATTACCTGTGATAACAATAAGTAAGCCGCGTTCTTCTTGAGCGGAATCAATGCGGGCATCAACTTTTTCTTTAAGGCGTTGCATACGAGCTTGATGATTTTGAGTTTTATCTGTATCTGTTGTCATGTGATTTATCCTGTTTTACGTGTGCGATACATGATCGCTAAAAAGAAAATACTGCCAATGGCTGAAGTAATGATGCCAATGGGGATTTCGACATTACTCAGTAAACTGCGCGCGGCAACATCAACCCAAACTAAAAAGCATCCGCCAACCAAGGCGGAGCCAATAATTAACGGCATGGTGGTAACGCCAACCAGTTGCCTAACAATATGTGGGATCATCAGGCCAACAAAACCAATACCACCGCAATAAGCCACTATGGCGGCAGTCACTGCGGCACATAAAGCTAATAGAATTAAACGCAGTTTGTTAACGTTAACGCCAAGGCTTGCCGCACTTTCATCGCCCAGTAACAGGGCATCTATTTGTCGGTGTAAGGCAAAAATAGTCAGTAAAGTAAGTAATACCATGGCACTGATCAAATAAAAATGGAACATTTCAACGCGCGTTAAACTGCCCATTAACCAAAAAATAACCCGGCTGGTGGCAAAAGGGTCGCCAAGGTAAAGAATAAAGTGGCTAATAGAGCCAAGCATGAACGACACCGCAATGCCGGTTAATAATAAATGGTTCATATTACGCAGTAAGGTCGCGATACCAAAGACAATGACCACAGAAAATAATGCCCCAAGAAATGCCGCCAATGGCAAGGCTAGCGCTTGTTGGTCACTGAGCACTAAAGTGGCGATGGTAGCGCCCAAACCTGCGCCAGAAATAATACCAAATAAATAAGGGTCGGCAAGTGGGTTACGAGTTACATTTTGCAGTATTGCACCCGCACAAGCTAAACCCATGCCAGCCACTAAACCTACCAAAACACGTGGAATGCGTATTTGCCAAATCACCATGTCGTGCATAGTGGAGGCGCATTGATTAACCACACATTGAAATATATCTAGGCTAGTAATGCTTGCTGGCCCAAAGGTTATCGACATAATAATGGAGAATAAGGTAAAAGCAATAAGGCCTGAAAATACCCAGACATTTTTACCTTTGCGGTTGCCAAGAATACTCACGCGTGTTGACCTTTACTAGTTGACTCAGTTGACTCAGTTGACTCAGTTGAGCTAATGGGCCCAGTTGGTTTAACAGCCGATTGATGAGCCATCATAGTATCAGCTGCGGGATAGAAATAAACTCTAGGTACGCCACAATGTTGTGCGTCATCTCGATAACAGGGTAAACCAAAAACTTTTGTTAACAGCTCAGGCTTTAGCACTTGATCAACACTATTGTCGCTGACTAAGTTGCCTTTATCTAATAGCAGCAAACGATTACAGTAATGTGCTGCTAGATTGAGATCATGTATGGTCATAATAACGGTAATATTTAACGCTTTTACTAGTTGTAATATTTGATGTTGGTAGAAAATATCTAAGTGATTAGTAGGTTCATCTAAGACCAATATTTTTGCTTTTTGTACTAGGGCTTTAGCAATTAATACCCGTTGTTGTTCGCCGCCAGATAAGGTGTTAAAAAATTTTGCTTGGCTGCTAGCTAAACCCACTTTTTCTAACGCGAGCATAATATCTTTTTTATCTACGTCATTATCACGAGCAAAGAGGCTTTTATAGGGCAGTAGGCCCATTCTAACCACATCATAAACATTTAAATCAAATATGGGGGGCGAGTTTTGTACCACTAAAGCAAATGTTTGTGCTAATTCATGTGGTTTGTAGTCGCTGATTTTTTTATTTTTTAGCTTAATGCCGCCTTGCCAATTTTTGTATTGGTTTAGTATGCACTTAAGCAGTGAGGTTTTGCCGGCACCATTAGGCCCGATAATGCCAATAATATCGCCGTGGGCAACATCAAATGAAATATTATTGAGAATACTTTGTTTATCAACAGCCCAAGATACTGACTCAACACTGAGTAATTTTGCCATTAAAGCCAGCCTAGCTTAGTGCTAATTACGTTTGGTATGCGTTGGATAATAACTAAGAAGTATATTTTCATTGCGGCCTAGAGGTTAATTCAAAAGCTTATGTTGCATAATAAAACTAACTACAGCGCAGAAAATAGGATACGAATGCCTTAAAGACAGTGTAACTTACGTGTATTCCCGCACGGTGTTAACATGATTAGCTTGGTACAATAGGTTGATACTAGGTGTCCTGACTTATAACTTTTTATTAAAAGCTATTTACAGTTGCGGGTACAGTCACGGAATTTAACCGTGTTCCCTATCAATTAGCCAAAACAATAAAAAAGCATCTGGCTAAAGGTATCGATTATTAGGCAAGAGATTTTACGGCTTAGCATGCTGCTTTACAATAAAAACCGTCATTTGACGCGCTATAAGCGGCGTAAAAAAAAGGAGCTAATGCTCCTTTTTTATTTTGACACTGTATTTTGACAATTTTTTTTACGCGTTAATTAGACCTAAGGTAATTTTTCTTATGTCATCAGTAAAGCCAATATTACCAAATTTTAACGCGCTTCTCAGGGGCGATATACATAGCGTCACCTGCTTTAACGTCAAAGGCGCTATAAAACTCAGGCATATTTGATAATGCACCTAGCGCACGGAACTCACCTGGCGAATGTGGGTCTGTCGCTACGCGATTTCTTAATGACTTTTCAACCATTTTTCCACGCCATATTTGTGCAAAGCCCATAAAGAAGCGTTGGTCGCCGGTTAAGCCGTCAATCACTGGGGCTTCTTTACCATTTAATGAAGCTTTATAAGCTTTATAAGCGATATTAACTCCGGATAAATCACCAATGTTTTCGCCTAAGGTTAGTTCGCCATTAACCTTTAAGTCATCAAATACCTCATAGTTGCTATACTGTGCCACTAAGTTATCCGCGCGCATGGTAAAGGCCGCTAAATCTTCATCAGTCCACCAGTTACGCATGTTGCCTTTACTATCGTATTTGCTACCTTGGTCGTCAAAGCCGTGGCCCATTTCATGACCAATAACGGCGCCAATGCCACCGTAGTTTACCGCATCGTCTGCCGCTAAATTAAAAAATGGTGGCTGTAAAATAGCCGCTGGAAAGACAATTTCGTTTTTAGTTGGGTTGTAATAAGCATTAACGGTTTGAGGTGTCATCGCCCATTCTTGTCGGTCAATTGGACCACCAAGCTTAGCCAGTTCTTTTTGGTGAGCAAGCGTACCAGAGCGTATTGTATTGCCGACTAAATCGTCACTTTTAATGCTTAGTGCTGTGTAATCTTCCCACTTATCTGGGTAGCCTATTTTAGGATCAAAGCTGGCGAGTTTTATACGTGCTGATTTTTTAGTCGCCTCTGACATCCAGTCTAGTTCGTCTATGCTTGCGCCGTAAGCATCACGTAAATTTTCAACCAGTTCTGTCATACGGGTTTTAGCTTCAGGCTTAAAGTGACGGCCAACATAAACTTTACCAATAACTTCACCTAAATTGTTATTAACTACGGCAACACCACGTTTCCACAGTGGGCGCTGTTCTTCACGACCACTTAACTGTTTTGAATAAAAATCAAAATTTTCATTCGCTAACTCGGTGGTAAGTGAGCTGGAAAAGTTACTCAGAGTGTGAAAAGTGAGGTAAGTCTGCCAATCAGCTAACGATGTTGCCGCGAATGTTTCACCAAAACCTTTAATAAATGAAGGTTGGTTAATAATGATATCTTTCTGTGTGGCTACACCCTGTGCTGCAAGGTAGGCGGTCCAGTTGAAAGCATCTGTTACTGTGTTTAAATCGGCAACATTAAATTTGTTATAACGCTTAGTACTGTCTCGAGATTCAACTTTTGTCCAATGAAAACCGGCTAACTTAGTTTCAAGCGCCATAATGGTTTGAGCAGCGGCTTTACCATTTTTTAAACCCGCTAAGTTGAATATGTTTTCAATGTGGGCAAGGTAACCAGCACGTAATGCTGCAAAACGTTCTGCTTCATTAAAGTAGTAGTCTCTGTCCGGCAAACCTAAACCACTTTGCCATATATTTGTGGCATATCGTGTTGAGTCTTTTGCATCAACACTGATATAAAAAGCGAGCGGGCTACCGACACCAATTTTTTGATTTTCACCAAAGAAAGTGGCGAGTTCATTTTTATCTTTCAAGCCATTAATATCGTCAAATATTGTTTGTACTGGCGCTGTGCCTGCAGTGTTACGAGTATCTAGATCCATAAATGAACGGAATAAGTCAGCCACTTTTTGCTCATCACTGCCCATTTTTAGATTTTTAGTCGCAGCTAATTCTTCGATAATCGCTTTTACATTGTCATCAGCTTCATCACGTAAGTCATAAAATGAGCCAATGGCAGTTTTGTCACCCGGAATTTCATGAGCGTTTAACCATGCGCCGTTAACGTAGCGGTAAAAGTTGTCTTGTGGACGAACAGACAAGTCCATAGTGGCTTTATCAATACCTGATGCCAAAGCCGTTTTTTGCATAACCGGTGCTTCAGTCGCAGTTTTTGTGCTGGTATTATCATTACAAGCTGCAATAAATAGTAAAGAGCTGCAAACAGCAGTTGTTATTATTTTCTTCATTCAATACTCACAATTTAATTAGTAGACTAACTTTTATTTAAAGTAATAAGATATTAAAGGCTATCAGGCTGATTTACTAGGATAATAAAATATTTGCTACATATTATTAACTTATTCTTGTATGTTAAAGTTTACTCACTGGAGAATATGTAGATATTTTCTGGTTAACGTATTAATAACCATTTTTGTTATTTACCTTTTGCCCTTTACTGTTTACCGTGAGCTTTATTGATCTGAGTACTGTTTATGATCGTACTCTAACTTCTTGAAGATAATTGAGAAATATATTCTATGCAACATCGTTTATTTTATCTGGTCGCCTTACTTGTTATTAGTAGCCAAACTTTTGCCCAGTCTTGGGGGGATAAAGACACGAATAAAAAAACAGTGATAGTTGAAAAACTCATTTATCAAACTCAAAAAAATAGTTTAGAAGCGGTGGGCACAGCGGAAGCCGTTAAATCGGTTACGCTCTTTCCTGCGGTCAATGAAAGGGTGGTTGCGGTTAACTTTGAGCCTGGTCAGCGTGTTAAAAAATCACAAGTATTGATGATGTTATATAACGAACGTCAGTTGGTTACCTTGGAAAGAGCCAAGATTGAGTTCAAAGATGCGGCCAGAAAAAATCTCTTGTTAGCAGAAAGTATTAAAAAAGGTGCGGCATCACAAAGTGATTTAGATGATTCTCTCACCACACTCGAATTGGCAAATGTAGCCGTTAAAGAAGCCAAGATAGCCTTAGAAGAGCGTATTATACGAGCGCCCTTTGCTGGTGTGGTAGGACTAACTGACATCCAAGTAGGTGACAGAGTTAACCTTCAAAGTGTGATCACCACCATAGACGATCGTGGGTCATTATTTATCAACTTCACCGCACCAGAAATAGCGGTGGCTTTGTTGTCGCAAGAACCCCAAGTGCAGCTAGTACCCTGGCAAAATCGTTTAGTGACTATCGAGGCAAGTATCGCCCAAGTTGACTCACGCATTAACGAGCAAGATAGAACTATTCGCGTCAGAGCTCTGCTCGATAATAGCGAAGACATTTACCGACCCGGTATGAGCTTTCGCGTTAACTTAACGGTGCCAGGGCAAGATTATATTGCTGTGCCTGAAGCGGCTTTATTATGGAGTGCCACGGGTGCTTATGTTTGGCAAATGGTTGATGAAAAAGCGGCACGAGTTAATGTGAAAATTCGTGAACGTTTACGAGGCACTATTTTAGTCGAAGGTGAATTTAACCTAACCGCACCTTTGGTGGTAGAGGGCGTGCAGCAATTACGCCAAGGACAAGCATTAAAAGCACAGAACACTTTCAATGAGTATGTTGTTAAAGAGGTTGAGGGCGAATAATGAAATTACCATCTATGCCACAATTAAATGATTTACCTTCCTTAGCTATTCGCCGACCAGTATTGGTTATGGTGCTTAATTTACTCATTATTTTAGCGGGTTTTGCCGCGATAAATGATTTGGAAATAAGAGAATTACCAGATGTTGACCGGCCTATGGTGACCGTGTCGGCCAGTTATCCTGGTGGCTCGCCAGAAACCGTAGACAGTGAAGTAACCAGCAGAATAGAAGGTGCGGTTGCGCGAGTCAGTGGCGTTAAATCTATTCGAGCCTCAAGTGAAGAGGGCTCTTCTCGTATTCGGGTTGAGTTTAGGCCAGGCACAAATCTTGAAGACGCGGCCAATGAAACCAGAGAGTCGGTCAGTAGAGTGCAACGAGACTTGCCTGATGAAGTGGAAAGACTGGCCATTATCAAGGCAGATAGTGACGCTCAAGCGGTAGTCAGTTTAGCGATTAGCAGCGACACCTTAGATATGGAAACACTCACCGAGCGGGTTGAAGTTGATTTAGCGCCTTTGTTTTTAAGCATTCCTGGTGTCGCTGATGTGTCTTTAAATGGTGAAAGACAAAGGGTAATGCGAGTTTCAGTGGATGCGTTGAGACTGACCAGTTTTAACTTATCTATGTCAGATGTCGCCGCCGCCTTACGTTTAGCACCTTTTGACGTACCAGCCGGTAGTGTTAAATCAGCAGACCAAGAGCTTATTGTTCGGGCTAGCGCTAACTCAGTTAGCCCTGAAGATATTGAGCGTATTGTTGTGTCGGGTAATACTCGTGTTGGCGACGTGGCGAGTGTTTATTTTGGACCGGCTGACTCAAAGAGTATTGTCAGGTTAGATGGCATGCCGGTGGTAGGTTTAGGCATCGTGCGTCAGGCGCGTTCTAATACCATAGAGATCTCTGACGAAGTGTTAGCTATGGTGAAAAACCTTGATAAGCGCTTTACGGACCTTAATATAGTTGTCACCTCTGATGATGCTGAGTTTATTCGAGGCTCTGTAGATGAAGTAATTTTATCGCTAAGTTTAACGGTATTATTAGTGATAGGCACACTGTGGTTATTTTTAGGCTCCTTTCGTGCCACTTTAGTGCCAGCCCTGTCTATTCCCGTGTCGTTAATTGGTGCATTAGTGATCATGTGGGTACTGGGCTTTTCGATTAATATTCTGACTTTGTTAGCCTTAGTATTAGGTACCGGCTTAATTGTTGACGATGCTATTGTGGTATCAGAGAATATTCAACGCAGAAGAGCAGAAGGATTAGGCTCTAGAGCTGCAGCTGTACTAGGCACTAGAGAAGTGTTTTTTGCGGTTGTAGCAACGACTGCGGTATTGGCTGCGGTGTTTATTCCGATCGCTTTTTTACCCTCAACAGCGGGACGCTTATTCAGAGAATTTGGTGGCGTGTTAGCGGGGGCCGTTATCATATCTTCATTCGTCGCCTTAAGTTTGGTCCCTGCACTAACAGCAAAGCTACCCGTTAAAAATAAAAAAAATGTACTGTTCGATCGTACTTTAGGTGCCTTTGGTACTTGGGTTTTAACTAAATATAAAGCCTTATTAAGCCTAGCGCTGGGTTATGCATGGGTAACCTTATTAATTTCGGTTATTGCTGCTGTGTCAGCCGCTGCGCTGTATAACGAAATTGAAAATAAGTTATTACCCTCGGAAGATCGAGGTTCAGTGCGTATTTTTGCTCGAGGCCCGGATGGGGCCGGCTTAAACTATATGGACAGACAAGCACGGAAAATGGAAGAAATATTATTACCCTACGTGCAAGATGAAGATGTGAATTCCATTTACACCGTGGTGGGTCGTTGGGATCCTAATATTGTTTTTATAACCGTACCATTAGAACACTGGGATAATAGAAGTAAATCACAGCAAGAAATTATTAGCGAAATGAGCCCTCAATTGCAGGCTATTCCGGGTGCTCCAGCTCGAGCTTTTGGCTCAAATAGTTTAAACCTTAGAGGACAAGGCGGTGGCTTAGAATTAGCACTAACGGGTGACACTTACGAACGCATCTTTGCTGCGGCGCAAACCTTTAGTAAGATTGTTGAAGAAAAGCTACCCGAGTTAGGTCGTCCCAGAATTGGTTATCAGCCAACTCAACCACAATTGAAAATTAATATTGATCGGCGCAGAGCCGAAGAGCTAGGGGTGCCTTTTAATGATATCTCTAGCACTTTGCGTGCGGCTATCAATGGTGATGATATAACCGATTTAAATATTGGTGATCAGGCCGTGCCATTAATTTTACAATCTAGCGGGCGCTCGACCAGTAATCCTTCTGATTTAACTAATTTGTTTGTTAAATCTCGCGATGGCAATTTGGTGCCATTATCCAGTCTTGCCTACATATCAGAAGAAGGTGTTGCTGCCGAGTTAGAAAGGCAGGCGCAAAGACGGGCAATTGAAATTGACCTAGAACTACCAGATGAAATATCTATGGCTGATGTGGTTGAACAATTGCGTGAGATTGGCAATGACAACTTACCGCCTGGTATTGGTTTAGTGTTTTTGGGTGAAGCCTTGACGTTTGAAGAAACGTCTAATCAAATTGCCATGACTTACCTGTTCGCTTTTCTGATCGTGTTGTTGGTATTAGCCGCTCAATTTGAAAGTATTAATAGTGCGATCATCGTGATGATCACCGTACCCTTTGGCATAGCGTCAGCTATCTTTGCGCTTTACTTAACAGGTACGTCTATTAATATTTACTCACAAATTGGCTTGGTGATGTTAATTGGATTGATTGCCAAGAACTCTATTTTATTAGTCGAGTTTGCTGATCAATTAAGAGATCAAGGTAAGACGGTTAAAGCCGCTATCATTATGGCAGCCGAAGTTCGCTTTAGACCTATTATGATGACCTTAATATCAACCATACTAGGGGGTTTACCGCTTATTTTATCAACCGGAGCGGGTGCAGAGTCACGTAATTCAATTGGTTGGGTGGTATTTGGTGGTTTGGGTATTGCGGTGGTATTTACCTTATTACTGACGCCTGTTTTATATCAGCTTATTGCCCCCTTTACTAAACCTAGAGCCGACGAAAGTGATCAACTTGAAGCTGAATTGCTTGAGGCACAACAAAAAGGCTAAGGTGCGCCATTAGCATTCAATGCACCTTGTTTCCGATTGGGATAAAGGTTCATTGGGTGAAAGTTTTTGGCATTTTTGACACTTTAAATAAGCACTTAGCGTCTTGAAAATACATCGCAGGTGCTCGCTGCTCTCTTGGTGATATTATCGCGTTTATCAGAATAGACTTTAATCGCGTTAATAATATGTGAATAGCAGAGCAGTAAAAAAATCTAACATGCGGGTACGCTAACGTTTGTTCAAGACCATCAGCAAAAACCTAGGATATGATAATAGTTATCATGGCTGCAGAGATAATTGTTATCATAAGTGGTGTAGATAATTTATTAAAGGCAATGTCCATGAAAATATATGAAGCAGCAACAGCACCCAATGCAAGGCGTGTAAGAATATTTCTCCATGAGAAAAACATTACAGGCATCGAGTTTGTTCAAATGGACATTTTACGCGGTGATAACTTAACTGAAGCGTTCAAACAGAAAAACCCATTGGCTAAAATACCCATTTTAGAATTAGATGACGGCACAGTGATTAGCGAAAGTGTGGCCATTTGCCGATATTTTGAAGAGATAAATGCAGAACATCCATTAATGGGTTCAAGCCCGCTTGAAAAAGCCATAATAGAGCAATGGCAACGTCGTATGGAATTATCTTTGTTAATGCCAACGGGCATGTGCTTTCAACATACCAGTGGTTACTTTAAAGACCGAATGAACGTGGTTCCCGATTGGGGCAAAGAATGTGGTGAAAATGTGAAAAAGTTTTTGGCATTTTTAGACCAACACTTAGCGTCTTCAGAATACATCGCAGGTGATAGCTTTTCTATTGCCGATATTACAGCGCTCATCTCAATAGACTTTAATCGAGTGAATAACATTCGAATAGCAGATGAACAACAACATCTAAAACGCTGGTACGCTAACGTTTCTTCAAGACCATCAGCAAAAGCTTAGGGTGTTATAAAAATTATAATAGTTATCATAGATGGCTCAGCTAAACTGCATAAATGAACCGCATGAATAAATCCGACAGAATTTTTATTAGCAGTGAGGGATAGCGGGTGGCCATATTAATTCGTTGGTGATGATGTAAAGTTTAGTCATTGAGTCTCTTTACATCGTTTACCGTTAGTATAAAGAAATAGGCTGGCCGGTGAGCAAACTTAAGCTCAAAGTATCTACTCATTGTAATAGTAATACTGACTTTTTAGTCGATTTTAGCTAAGTTTAGGTTAATAAAGTTGAAGTATGTCTGTTTAGACTTCATAATTTTCATAGTCATAATTTCTGTTACAAATGGCTAGGAATCGGGCAAGATAAAATCAACAGTAAATTGATTGATACTCAGTGTAAATAAATAGGACAAACTAAAGTGATATTAAAAAAAATGTGTTTTCTGTTTTTTAGTTTAATAGTGTTAAGCCTACCAAGCTGCGCGGTAGTGACTACCGCTGTTGGTGTAACAACCACTGTCGTTGGCGGCGCTATTGATGTTGTTGATGCTGTAACACCAGATATTATTGACGATGACGACTGAAGTTAGGCGATAAAGTTGATTTTAATATTTTACTCGAAAGTTTTACTCGAAAAATTTCACCTGAAAAATTTTATTTGGTAGCTATAACCAGTGTTTAGTATTAGGGCTTTGGTTCTATTATTGCAACATTGGTGATTCTGGCTGGTTACAAAAAAGTAAGTCCCAACAGGAAAAAGCAGGGCATTTTTTATGATGTTAATTCTGTTGAGTGCAATTTCATGGGTATTAGGTATGTTTGGTCTATTCATGTATTTAAGCATTCATGCATTTAAGTCGGGTAGAAGCATGTCGGTGAATAGTCCAAGACAAGCTAAATTTAATGAGTTAGCACTAATTTACCGAGACTGCTTAATAAAATGTATAAAAGTGAATAAAGTCTGAAGATATATCTTGATGAGCTGTGCTATGATTTTAGGCTCAATAATCTTGGTGCTATTAGCATTATCAATAAAGAAAGAGTTCATGTTTCAACCAGTTAGTGTTTACATCGGCTTAAGGTATAGTCGCAGTAGTAATGGCAAAGGTTTTGTCTCCTTTATCACATTTTTCTCTATTATCGGTATTGTGCTCGGTGTTGCCTCTTTAATTACCGTTGTGTCCGTCATGGATGGTTTAGAGCGAGAGCAAAAGCGTCGGGTACTAGGCTTAGTACCGCATGTATTAATGTCCCCCCAACAAACTCATATCAATAATTGGCGCGATTTACAGCGCGATATTCTCGCCTTGCCTGACGTTAGCCAAGTCACGCCGTTTCAGCAAAGTGAAGCGTTAATTCAGTCTAAAACAGCACTGCAAGGGGTTTTAGTGCATGGCATTATGCCTGAATTCGAACAACACAATATTATCAATAGTGCCATGGAATATGGCCAATTAGCCAGTTTAGACACCACGCCGTTTAGCCTGGTTTTAGGTCAAACCTTAGCGCAAAAATTAAAGGTTAGCTTAGGCGATGTTGTACGTTTAACCTTACCAAACAAAACCTTATTTACCCCCATGGGACGCGTGCCAGTGCAGCGTACATTTACTATTGTGGGCATTTTTAATGTTGGCTCTCAAGTTGATGAAACTATGGTCTTTATTGCCATTAAAGATGGCGCGAAACTGCATCGAAAAAAAGGTGATGGCGTTAATCAATTAAGGTTGTATCTAGATGATGCCTTTAAAGCCCCGCAGGTCATTGTACAGTTATCGTTAAAGTATCCAGATTTTAACTTTGTCAGCTGGCAAGAGAGTCAGGGGGCCTTGTTTGCGGCGGTCAGCATGGAAAAAAATATGATGTGGCTCATGCTGAGTTTAATTGTTGCGGTTGCAGCTTTTAATATTGTCTCAGCGTTAGTGATGGTGGTTATTGATAAGCAAGGTGAAATTAGTATCTTACAAACCCTGGGTTTAGACCGAAGTGGTATTGTGAAAATTTTTATTACGCAAGGCTTAACCAATGGTATTTTGGGCGTTATTTTGGGCGTTACACTTGGGGTAATATTAACGCTGAATTTAAATCATTTGTTTAGCTTACTCGGGGTTAATTTATTAGGCGCAGGGCAAAAATTACCTATTGCACTTGATGTGGTCAATATTTTAGTGATTGTTGCTTCTGCACTAACCATGAGCTTTTTAGCGACCCTTTACCCGGCCTATCGTGCTGCGCAAACTCAGCCAGCAGAGGTACTCAGAAATGAGTAGCCCAATACTTAATGACATGAACAATAAAATGAAGAGCAAAATGGACAGTGATTTGGAACATAATATCAACCATAGTAGCGATGAAAGTGGCGATAAAAGTGCGGTAACACCTAGGCTTGCTTTAGGCTTAGAATGTCGCCAGCTAAGTAAATCTTATCAACAAGGCCCAGTGACCACAGCCGTATTATCCAAGCTTGATTTGGCCATTGAAGCCGGAGAGTTAGTGGCTATTGTTGGCCGTTCGGGCTGCGGAAAAAGTACCTTTTTGCACTTAGCTGGCGCGTTAGACACGCCAAGTGCAGGCGAGGTGTTTATTAATGGGGTTAATATTCATCAATTGTCTGAAAAGCAACGGGCAAAATTTCGTAATCAACATATTGGTTTTATTTATCAGTTTCATCATTTAATGATGGAATTTACGGCTGAAGAAAATGTCGCCATGCCTTTGTTGATACGTGGTGATAAGCCCAAAGCTGCCATGGCTCAGGCTAAAGCTATGCTTGAACAAGTGGGGTTAACTCATCGCAGCCATCATCGACCTTCTGAGCTTTCGGGTGGTGAGCGTCAACGTGTTGCCATTGCTCGCGCATTAGTGACCAAGCCGTCACTTGTCTTAGCCGATGAGCCAACGGGTAATTTAGATTTTGATACCGCGGAACAAATTTTTCAGTTGTTGCAGGAGTTAAACCGGACCGTAAATACCAGCTTTGTCATTGTTACCCATGATTTAACCTTGGCGGCAAAAATGGATCGTCAACTGCTTTTAGATCACGGACACCTAAAGCCGCTTGACGTTAACAGCGATAGTCGTATGAAAAAAAATGAGGACGCTTAGGTGCTAAAACCGTTAAGTGTTTTTATTGGTTTACGTTATGTGCGTAGCCGTCATAGCAAAGGGTTTTCGTCATTTATATCCGCGTCCTCAACTATTGGTATTGCCATTGGTGTGATGGTGCTGATTGTTGTGCTTTCAGCCATGAATGGTTTTGAACGGGCGTTGGCGACACATTTATTGTCAATTGTACCTCATGCTGAAGTGGTCGCGGTGAACTCACCTATTACGCAATGGCCAAAAAGCGTTGCGCGTATTGAACAAAACCCCCATGTTATTACCGCGGCTCCATTTGTTAAAACCCAGGGTATGATGCAAAAGTCTGCAGCACTTAAAGGTGTTGAAATACGCGGTGTAGACGTGATGTTAGAGCCGCAGGTTTCCGCTATTTCGCGTTATATGATCGCGGGCAAGTGGCAAGACCTAATACTTGAAAATGGCGTTATTATTGGCGCTGGCATTGCTCGTAAGCTTTCGGTGCAAGTGGGCGACAAGGTTCAGTTATTACTACCCCCAGCTAATTTGAACAACCAAAAAAACAGTAAATCACAGCAGTTTCCTGTGCCCATGACGCAACAGGCTATTATTGTTGGGGTGTTCAAATTTGGTGGCACGATAGATGACACACAGGTTTTTATTAACTTAGCGAAAGCGAGTGAATTACTGGGTTATCAAGCCGATGAAGTGCAGGGCATTCGCTTAAAGGTTGACGATGTTTTTGCCGCGCCACAAATTGTTCGTGAGGTGGCTTATGATTTTGATTTTTATGTTTACATGCTGGACTGGACACGCAGCCATGGTCATTTATTTAATGATATTCAGTTGGTACGTTTAGTGATGTTTATTGTTTTAGTGCTGGTGATTGCCGTGGCCAGTTTTAACATAGTGTCGACCTTAATTATGGCGGTAAATGAGAAGAAGTCAGACATTGCCATATTAAAAACCATGGGGGCAAAGTCGAGCACTATTATGGCCAGCTTTATGTTTCAAGGATTAATGAATGGCATTGTCGGTTGCTTACTGGGTGCCAGCTTAGGGATTTTAATCTCGTTGAATTTAACTGATATTATCCGTGCTATAGAAACGGCCTTATCGGTAGAGTTTTTATCTTCAGAGGTATATTTTATTGATTTTTTACCAACCTTATTGCGCCAACAAGATGTTATTAACACCGTTGTTACAGCCTTAATGATGAGTTTGTTAGCGACCATTTACCCGGCTTGGCGTGCAACCAAAGTAGATCCGGCGCAAGTGTTAGGGCAAGCGTAAACGTTAAGTTAAATATAAAGTAACAAGATAAAAAATCAGACGTTACGTCTGATTTTTTTTATGATGAAGGGGTAGCTTGGCCTCTTCGTGCTTTGCGTTTTTTCCACTCTTTTGCTACTGAAAAGCGCCAGATAATATTTATAGTGAAATAACCTAAGAGAGCAAAAACAGCCGCAAGTACACCACAGCCGACAATAAAGGCGGGCCCAATAGTTGAAACACTATCAATTAGCCACTGCCAATTTGCTTCAAAAGCGAAGTTTCTTGTTGGTACATCGACAACCCAGGTGCCAACAACATAACAAAAATAAAAAATTGCCGGCATAGTCAAAGGGTTAGTGATCCAAACAAGGGTAATAGATAAAGGTAGATTTGCATGTACTATAATGGCAAAGCCTGCCGCTAAAACCATTTGAAATGGCACGGGCATAAAGGCAAAAAATAAGCCGACAGCAAATGCTTTACTTACCGAACG
This sequence comes from Colwellia sp. MB02u-10, assembly GCF_014077185.1. Classification (NCBI taxonomy): domain Bacteria; kingdom Pseudomonadati; phylum Pseudomonadota; class Gammaproteobacteria; order Alteromonadales; family Colwelliaceae; genus Colwellia; species Colwellia sp. MB02u-10. Next base: position 58,365 of record NZ_JACGVK010000131.1, on the reverse strand, counting down.
GCGGTTCAAGTGCCACAAATTAGCGTTATGTAGTAAAGCACCAAACATTTTTAAATGTTTGTTATCTTTTATTTTTTGGTGATCAGGCATAAAGCGTTGAATTATTTTTTTTGGCATAAATTACTTTACTTAACGTTACTTGGCTAAATGGAAACTAATCACTATGGAATGGTGGCTACTCACATTTTTTTTCAGCGCTATTTTGTCATTATTTATACCTATAGTGCCAGAGTTTTCTTTACTGCTCATTATATTGTTGGTTTCATTAATATTTATCTTTATAGGTAAATTTCGCTTTATGGCTATTGCGGTATTTGCCATTGTTTGGATTTTAATTGCTGGCAGTCAATATCAAGATACCTTAGCGCAAAATAACATCAAGCTTGAGCAGTTGCATAAAAAAGTTCATCTAATTCAAGGTGAAGTGAGTAATATTGTTCATATAAAATCTGGTAGTAGCCGCTTTAACTTTCTAGTTAGCCATTGGCAAGGTCGAAAGATTAATAAAAAATTTAAGGTGCGCTTAACTTGGAAGACGCCAGACAAGCCTCTGCTGCAGGGACAAAAGTGGCAATTAGCGGTAAAACTTAAACCTGCGCATGGCTTGGCTAATATCGGTGGCTTTAATTACCAAGTCTGGCTGCGGCAGCAACAAATAGTCGCCACTGGCTATGTTAAGACTAAAGCTAAAACCAAAAAACAGACTAAAACTAAAACTAAAAATAAAAATATTTTATTGCATCAGCAAACTAGCTGGCGTCAATATTTGTATCAAAAATTATCCGTTGTACTAACTGATAAACCGCTTGGTGCGCTAATTTTAGCCTTGGGTTTTGGTGAGCGGGGAGAGTTAACGCGCGAGCATTGGCGAGTGCTTTCTGCAACGGCAACTCAGCACCTTATTGCGATTTCTGGCTTGCATATCGGCATAGTAGCTTTTGCAAGCTTGATTTTTATACGCACTGTTATTCGTTTATTGCCCTTGAGTTCTCTGTTGTCGACGCCTTGGCAACTGAAACTGATGCAAATAAACTTAAGCTATGCTCCGATTCTGTGTAGTGGTGTTATGGCATGGTATTACGCCTATCTGGCGGGGTTTTCTATTCCTACCTTACGTGCTTTGGTGATGTTGTTATTGTTTTGGTCACTTAAAATTATGCACATAAAGGTGACACTGTTACCTTGGTTATTGCTGGCTGTTTTCATTATTTTACTGGTTTGGCCGCTTAGCTTGCTCAGTGCGAGTTTTTGGTTGTCAATATCAGCACTCGTCATTATTTTTTCGACATTTTCACGTTTTTCCATGCGCACGATAGCACCAGTGCTAACTAGAGATAAAATATCATTATTAACGCTTGAACCCTTGCCTGAAACTAGGCTTAAAAAGCAATGGCATAGCGTTAAAATGCCGGTGTTACTTTGGCTTAAAACCTTACTTGTTATGCAACTATCACTGACGGTAGCTATGTTACCCATAGCCGCATCACTAAACTATCAACTACCATTAGCCGCTTTTTTTGCCAATATTGTCGCTGTACCTTTGATGAGTGTGACGGTTATTCCTTTAACGCTGTTGGCGGTTATTGCTTTGCCATTTAGTCTTTGGTTAGCACATTTTTTTACTGATTTAGCTTTACTGAGTTTGTCATATGTTTGGCAATGGCTGCTTTATTTGGCTAGCGCAGAGTGGGCAGTTTTTGCTATTTCATATCAGCAAATACAAGCCATGATGGTATTTTTTGTCATTATTGCACTGGCGGTATTTTTTCGACTCACTAAGGCTAAGTTTATTGCCGCGCTGAGTTTATTGATAACGGCGGTTGGTATCGATTTTTTTAGTGCTGAACAGCAGCAAGAGTGGCGTTTGTCAGTGCTTGATGTGGGTCATGGTCTTGCCGTTGTTATTGAAAAAAATCATCATGTTTTTCTCTACGATACCGGCGCCAGTTATCCCAGTGGCTTTAATATGGCTGATGCGGCAATATTACCCTATTTAAAGCATCAAGGTTATCAAGCGATTGATGGGGTGATTATCAGCCATAACGATAATGATCATGCCGGAGGCTTACGTCACTTACGCGCTAAAATGGCTATTAAGCGTGTTATTGCTAACGATTTAGCGTTAAAACCTGACCACCATTGTATCTCGGGACAGCGCTTTACTTGGCAAGGCTTGGTTTTTGAAGTGCTGTCGCCAATGCAAGCTGATGGTGATAAAAATGATGACTCGTGCGTAGTAACTATCAGCGACGGTTTTCATCGTGTGTTATTACCGGGTGATATTTCGATAAAACAAGAAAAACGGCTATTAAATATTGCGGGCATGGCTAATAAACTCAGCAGTGACATTTTGATTGCCCCGCACCATGGCTCTAAATCATCGTCTAGTCGTAGTTTTTTAACGGCGGTTATGCCGCGTTATGTAGTATTTAGTACCGGTTATTTAAACCGTTGGCAGATGCCATCAGATGAAATACTGGGCCGATATAATAGTTTTGATATTACGACTTTTAATACGGTCGATGAAGGGATGGTGACCTTTAAGTTTAGTCAAACCACGGCTGGTGCAAATATTGAGCTTAGTGCTAATGATAATAAAGGCAATATTGTAGATAATGTTATTGATGCTAGCGTTGAAGTGATAAGTTACCGAGACGATATTCGGCCTTATTGGTTTGTAAATTGATCGCTTTATTCAGCTATTTTTACGCTAATGACTGGATTTATATCGCCGATAAAAGTTTATCAGTTGGTTGATGGGCAAAATAACGCTAAAATACCGACGATTTACTAATAAGACAAAATAAACAGAATAAAACAATCCCGCAGGGATAAGATTTTTTGATAACGCATGAGAGCATGAATGTCGACAAAACTATCAGAACCGACTACAGAAAATACCACAAAACAAAATTTTAAGCGTTTATTGGCTTATGCTAAAGCCTATAAAGCCGCCGCCGTTGTTTCTATTTTAGGCATGTTAGGTTATGCCGCCATTGACAGCTTTGTATTTTCTCAACTGCAACCACTCATCGACAAAGGCCTTGATGGGCAAGATCCCGCATTTATGAAATGGGCGCCATTTGTTATTGTGCTGATGTTTATTCTGCGCGGAATTTGCCACTTTGCGGGTAACTACACCTTAGCTTGGTTAGGTAATAATGTGGTGGCCAATATTCGTCAGGAGTTGTTTGAACATGTTATGTCTATGCCCGTGGCTTATCACGATAAAGAATCTACCGGCAGTTTGATCTCAAAATTAACGTTTGATACCGAGCAAGTGTTAAGTGCTGTTTCTAAAGCGTTATTGACTTTAGTGCAGCAAGGCGCCTTTGTGCTGGGCTTGCTGATTGTTATGTTCTATAACAGTTGGCAGTTAGCGTCGATATTTTTACTGATCACCCCGGTTATTGCGGGCATAGTTACCGTGGTTTCAGGCCGTTTTCGTCAAATAAGTAAAGGTATTCAAAATGCCATGGGCGAGGTAACAACGGCGGCAGAGCAAACCTTTAATGGTCATAAAGTGGTGTTAACCTTTGATGGTCAACAACGAGAGTTTGACCGTTTTGCCAAAATTAATAAACATAATCGCCAACAACGGATGAAAATGGTGGCGACACAAGCGGCCAGTGTCCCTATTATTCAAATTATTGCTTCCTTTGCCTTAGCGTTTGTTTTATATGTTGCCAACCTTGATTCGATGCGAGCAGACATATCAGCCGGAGTTTTTATGACGGTATTAATGTGTATGGTAACCCTGCTTAGACCTTTAAAACTGCTGACAACGGTCAATAGTGAATTTCAAAAAGGCATGGCGGCCTGTGTCAGTATTTTCGCAGTACTTGATCAAGAAAAAGAACACGACACGGGTACTATCGCAATAGCACGTGCAAAAGGCACTTTAGCGTTTGAACACGTTAATTTTCTTTATAATAAAGACAAAGAAAAACAGGCACTAACCGACTTAAGCTTTACCGCTAATGTCGGTGAAACGGTGGCTTTAGTGGGTCGCTCTGGAAGTGGTAAATCTACCGCGAGCGCCTTATTATTAAGATTTTACACCGCGACAACCGGTAAGGTGTTAATCGATGGTGAAGACATTAAAGATTACAAACTGAAAGACTTACGCAAGCAATTTGCCTATGTTTCTCAACAAGTGGTGTTGTTCAACGATTCAATCGCTAATAATATTGCTTATGGCAAACCCCATGCGACACGCGAAGAAGTTGAAGACGCGGCACGTAAAGCTCATGTGATGGAGTTTGTCGAAGACTTACCTGAAGGACTAGATACTAATATTGGCGACAATGGTGCGATGTTATCGGGTGGTCAACGCCAACGTGTAGCCATTGCGCGAGCATTATTATGTGATGCCCCTTTCTTAATTTTAGATGAAGCTACCAGTGCTTTAGACACTGAATCTGAACGTCATATTCAAGACGCGTTAAGCGCATTGCAAAAAAACCGCACTTGTATCGTTATTGCTCATCGTTTATCAACCATAGAAAGTGCGGATAAAATTATTGTTATGGAACAAGGACAAATAAAAGAGCAAGGCGATCATCAAGCTTTATTAGCGAAAGACGGCGCTTATGCTCAGTTACATAAATTTCAATTTGGTGCCTAGTTCACTATGTATTTAATCCATTATTTTGGCTATAGATTATGCGCCTGATTGAAAAAGTTTGGTTTCAGGGGCATCCAGCAAAATGGCTAATGGTGCCGCTTTTGCTGCCATTGAGCTTTATTTTTGCGCTAGTGAGTTTTTTTCGCCGTTTAGCTTATCAGGTCGGGCTATGTAAACAGGTTAAAATGTCAGTGCCTGTGGTTGTCGTGGGTAATATCGGTATTGGTGGTAATGGCAAAACACCGGTCAGCTTATATTTAGTTGAAAAACTTACCGAGCAAGGTATAAAAGTGGGCGTGGTAAGTCGCGGCTATGGCTCAAAAGCGCCTTATTATCCGTATCAAGTTAGCGATGAAAGCAGCGCTGAGCAAGCAGGAGATGAGCCGTTATTAATCTTTCAACGCAGCGGCGTTCCTGTGGTTATTGGCGCCAATAGAATTCAAGCTTGCCAGTGCTTAATTGAGCAAGGCTGTGAATTGATTATTGCCGATGATGGACTACAACATTATCGTTTGGCGCGAGATTACGAGTTTGTGGTAGTTGATGGTAAACGTTTATTTGGTAACGGTTTATTATTACCAGCAGGACCATTGCGCGAGACAAAACGCAGAATAAAACGTGCCGATTGTGTTATTGTTAATGGCATGAGTTCATGGCAAAAACAAGCGGGTAATCTAGCGTTACCGGTATTAACCATGCAGTTACAGGCAAAGTATGTCATCAATATTAAAACCGGTAAGCGTGTTGAAATCGATACTTTTTTAGCGCAAAACCTTGCTAGCGATAAACCTATTAATGCGCTAGCAGGTATTGGCGACCCTAAACGCTTTTTTAACACCCTTGAGCAATTAGGTTTTACGTTAGCCATGACTAAAGGCTTTATTGATCATCAAGCCTTTTCAGCGCATGATTTACAGCAGTTCTCTAGTGATATACCGTTATTAATGACTGAAAAAGATGCCGTTAAATGTACTGACTTTGCCCAAGAACATTACTGGTATTTACCGGTTGATGCCGTATTTGCAACCAACAATGATAGTGCCGCTATGGCGAGCGAAATCGCTAACATTGCTGCACTTGCTAGCAAGCCGCATGAGTTAACAACTAAAGCTGGAAGAGCTAACAGAACTGACAGCGTTAACAAGAACTGACATGATTTTAACGCTTGATGCACATTGAGCAAGTTTACATTTAAGAGAGAAAATAATGGCGTTTGATATTAAATTAATGGAAATCCTTGCATGCCCAGTATGCAAAGGAAAATTAGACTACAACAAAGAGCAGCAAGAGTTGATTTGTAAATTCGACCGTTTGGCTTATGCGATAGAAAAAGACATTCCTGTGTTACTTGAAAGTGAAGCGCGTCGCATTACTGAAGATAATGCATAAGGTTACCGCCGAGAGTAGTATGAGTTATAGCATGATTGGAATAATCAGATTAATGAGGTTTTTATGTCGTTTGTGGTAGTGATCCCTGCACGGTTTGAGTCATCACGTTTACCCGGTAAAGTTCTCGCTGATATTGCCGGTAAACCTATGGTCCAATGGGTTGTTGAAAGAGCCTTAGCTAGTGGCGCTGAGCAAGTTATTGTGGCGACCGACAGTGACGAAGTTGCTCGTGTGGTAAAAAGTTTTGGTGGTGAAGTATGTAAAACTCGTGCTGATCATCAATCAGGCACTGAACGCCTTGCTGAAGTAATGCAAAGCTATCAGTTTGCTGATGAGCAAGTTATTGTGAATGTTCAAGGGGATGAACCTTTTATTCCAGTTGAAAATATTGCGCAAGTGGCAGGTAATTTATCTAGCCAGAGCCAAGCGCGCATGGCGACATTAGCGATGAAAATTGACGATGTTGCTGAAGCATTAAACCCTAATGCGGTGAAAGTGTTATGTGATAAAAATGGCTATGCGCTATATTTTAGTCGCGCGACTATCCCTTACGATCGAGAGCGTTTTCTTAACAATGACAACATTGATGCTATTGGCGACTTTTATCTGCGCCACATTGGTATTTACGCTTACCGAGCCGGATTTATTAAAGACTACGTGCAGTGGCCAACCAGCCAGTTAGAGCAAGTAGAGTCATTAGAGCAATTGCGAGTACTTTGGCAAGGCGAGAAAATTCATGTCGCTGTTGCGAAAGCACGCTTAGCGGTTGAAGGGGTTGATACGCCTGAAGATCTAGAAAAAGCCCGAGTTTATGCAAAGTCTTTATAAAGTAACTTGAGCTAACAACCTGTTTTATATAACAAAAAAGAGGCTTGGCGGCCTCTTTTTTATTGATTTTTTTACTTTACTTTTCTTTGCTTAGTTATGTTGTTCGAGAGTTGAGCTGATTTAACCACTCAAACCTTTGAACGTAATCATAGCTTTGGTATCACATAACGTTAGTTTATCTAGGTAAATATTTGATGGCACTCACCAAGAAAAAAGCTCGCTGGTTAATGGCAAGAAAAGGCTTTTTAGACATGTTACCGCTTAATTTAGCTGTTTTGCCATGGGGTATACTCTGTGGTTCTTTAGCCGTTCAACGTGACTTTTCTGCGCTTGAAGCTATTTTAATGCCGCTTATCGTATTTGCCGGCTCTGCTCAGCTTGTTGCGATTGAATTAATTGCTAACAATGCATCACTGGCGACGATCTTATTTACCACTTTTATTATTAGCTCGCGGCATTTTCTATATGGCTTAGCATTACGAGATAAGTTAAAAGTTTTACCAACCAAGTGGCGTTATTCTTTAGGTTTTTTGTTAACCGATGAGTTATTTGCTTTATCGAGTCATAACAAGTCCTTTGTTGGGCAGTTAAGATTAGTTTATGCGGTTGTCGCTGGCGGCAGTTTTTATGTTTTTTGGTTGTTATGGAATGTGGCAGGCGTTATCGCCGGCAGTTATTTACCCGACTTAACCCATTTAGGCTTAGACTTTGCGATTGCTGTCACCTTTATTGCCTTAGTGATTCCCACCATTATTAACTTACCTATTTTAGTGACTGTGCTTGTTGCTGCGCTATTATCCGTAGTGTTTAAACTCATGCAGTTCGAATTAGATTTGGTCGCAGCCGCTTTGATTGCAATGTACTCAGGTTATTTGACTGACCGTTTTTTGCATAAAAAAAATGATGTTAATAATGCAGACAATGATAAAATATCCCCGTCAGTTAAGGACAGCAAGTGACATTACTTACCATTCTACTGATGGCGGTCATTACCTTTAGCACGCGCTATTTATTTATCCACCCGCGCTTGCCTGTGCGCTTAGGGGCAAAAATGGCTAAGCTATTAAGTTTTAGCGCACCAGCAGTGTTAACGGCTATTTGGGTACCCATTATTTTTATTCAACAAGGCCAGTTGAGTATTTCGCTGCATAATCCCTATTTAATTGCCGCGACGTTGGCGATAGTTGCGGCGGCAAAAAGTAAAAGTATTTATTTGACCATGTTTGTTGGGCTTATTACTTTTGTTTTGAGTCGGTATATTTTATCTCTGTAATATATTACCGCTGTAATCGCTTAACCTTGTAATTTATTGCGTGTCTTGAACCTAGTTGTATTCTGCAGGTAAGTTTTTTTTAGGCTGTTTATAGCTGAAAAAGTGCCGTTTATCGAATAAAGCTTGTCAGCTGATATTGGTAGCTTTTATGATGGGGTATGCCTTTTATCTGAGATTAAATTATAAATATTGCTATGAATTTAACAAAATCAATAACCACCCTCGCCATTGTCAGTGCGCTGACGTTTTCACAAAGCACTTTTGTCCAAGCGGCAGACGCCAAAGCTAAGCCGGAATCACCGTCTAGCTGGTTAAACTTAACCGCGCAAGAGCTAAAAGCAGTAGAGCGTTATGCGATTGAATATAAAGATTATATTTATAAAGTACCCACGGAATTAACCTTTGTTACTGAAACAATTAAACGCGTTGAAAAACAAGGTTTCACCAAGCTAACCGAGCAAAGTGAATTAAAGCCAGGCGCGCGCTTTTATGATGTCAATCGTGACCGTACTATTGCCTTGATGGTGATTGGAAAAAAACCGTTAGAGCAAGGTACGCGTATTGTTGGCGCCCATATTGACTCTCCGCGACTTGAGCTTAAAGGACGGCCATTATTTGAAAAAGAAAATTTTGCCATGTTTCAAACTTACATTCACGGCGGTATTAAAACCTATCAATGGGTCAATATTCCGCTGGCTTTAGTCGGTAGGGTTGATAAAAAAGATGGTACTAGGGTTAATATTTCAGTTGGCTTTGATGACAATGATCCTATTTTTTTGGTGACAGATCTTGCTCCTCATGTTGACTCACCCAACCGTAAGCGCACCAGTCGAGATGTTATCGGTAAAGAAGAACTCGATATTATTATTGCGGCTAAGCCTGAATTAGATAAAAAGATTAAAGATCAGGTCAGCAGTTATTTAAAGTCAACTTATGATATTTCAGTTGAAGACTTAGTTTCTGCTGAACTTGCTTTAGTGCCAGCCACTAAACCGCGCGATGTCGGTTTTGACCGTAGTATGATCGCCGCGTATGGCCAAGATGATAAAGCTTCATCAATAGCAGCTGTTAAAGCATTAACCGAGCAAAAAACACCTGAATATACCGCTATTGCTTATCTAGTGGATAACGAGGAAGTGGGTAACATCAATAACACTGGGGCGAGTTCTACTTACTTAGTCGATTTAATCAGTAGCTTACTCTATAACCAAAAAGGTGATAGCTATAATGACTATCAATTGCGTCAAGTGTTACGTAATACCAAAGTTATTTCTGCGGACGTAAACCCAGGGGTAAACCCAACATGGTCAAATGTCTGGGAACTAGGTAATGCACCTCGCTTGGGTAACGGCGTTAATTTAAAGCTCTATGGTGGTGGTTTTAATGCTAATTCTGAATACATGGCGTGGACGCGAAATTATTTAGATAATGCCGATATTAAATGGCAAACCTCGACCTATAAAGGTAAGGCGTCAGGAGGCACTATTGGTAGTGACTTATCTAAGGATAATATGGAAGTGATTGATTTTGGTATTCCCATTTTATCAATACATTCGCCTTATGCAGTCGGCTCAAAAGTTGATTTGTATTCATTGTACAAAGCAATGTCAGCGTTTTACCAAGAAAAATAGCCTCGAGTTAGTGCTTATTTTAAAAGATTAAAGCTTGTTTTTATAACCTTGAGCTAAAAAGAGTAAGCCGTATTGAATAGATACGGCTTTTTTATATTGATCATTATAACGGTAACTGCTGTTTTGCAGAGACGGGGTTAGCATACATAGTTAATAACCAGTGTTGCTGTTCTGTCGTGAGGTTTTCCATACGCTTATTCAATTTTTCAAGCACTGTGCTGTCAGTATCTTGGTGATTAAGTTTTGCGTATGCAACTAAGTTACTGTCGTATAATTTATAGTTGCTGATGATTTCTTTATCAATGGCTGCGGCAATGGCTTTGCTATTGGCAAAGTCTCCCTGTATTGGCTGACAAAACTGGAGATGAACTTGACCTTTTTGCCCGACTAATCCTTGTGTGATACTTTTTAAGTCTTCATCTTCGTGTTTTTGATAGCTACCGGTCGCTTCTTTTTCAGCAAGCTCTATTGCCTTGTCGATATCACAAGGGTCAAATTCATAGGAAATTGATACCGGTACTATGTTAAGTTCTGCTAAGTAATCAGCCATAGGCATTTGCTTATCTTTATTGAGTAATAGCATAGATATTAAGGCTGAATTGGTTTTGTCTACACCATCTTTGGCACGACCTTCGCGTTGTGCGATCCAAATGTTTTGCTTTCGGTTCGCTACCGTATCATGAATGTAGGCAGACAATTGCTTTGATGCATTGAGCATAGCGCGTTTGTTTTCTTCGTTACGTTTAACAATAAAACTCTTGTTAATACGCATTAAATCAGCGACCCAAGGCTGATGTAGCAAATTATCACCCACCGCGGCTTCCACGGTATTGATACCACTTTTATGTAGCGCTAAGTTTACTAAGGCAACGTCTAAAACAATATCACGATGATTACTGATAAAGAGGGCTGGCTTGGTGGTATCAAAGTTTTCTATGCCGCTATAGTTAAAACCGGCGGTACTGTTTTTGATCAAATGATGTAAATATTTAGCCACTTCAATTTGGATTTGCTCGATATTATGAAATTTTTTCACCCGAAATTTCAATGACCATTTTACAATTTTGCAGGCAAGTTGCGGCAGGGCTTGATATAAGCGTGGCATTTTTAAACTAGCAATCGAAGCTTGTAAGCCTTGTTGGTTAATTAATTTTTTGATTACTGCAACTACCTCATCATCACGATAAGGACGTATATCATCAAACATTCAAAAATCTCTTATATGGTCGAAAATAAATAATAAATGAGTGGGGATTATAACCGAATCATCTTGAAAAATGCGCTTTTTGTTTAATAGTTTAGTTGCTGAGTTTTGTTGATTTAATGTCGGTAAATTATATTAAATTGTATGGAGGACAAAGCAACCATTATTTAAACCGCATTATGCACTGACACGCTTAAAGTATAGCGAACTTAAACGCGGCTTCAGTTTAACTAACCTAATTTCTTAGGTTAGCTAAAACAGCAATAAAACTTCAGGCTATATATGGTGATAGAAGCAGCTGATTGAATTAGGGCTCATTCGTGATAGTGAGAGTAAGGCAGAGATTTTTTGTGTTATTTAATCAAGAGTCATTTATTAAAAGCACTGTCGACGAGGTTATGGCGTCGAATCTATACAAATAGTAATTAGCTAGGTTAATAATCAATTGACACTTGAACACCGACACCTTATAGCTAATACAGAAAATAAAACAACCAAAGCTCTAGTGTGGTGTTGTTTTATTTGTATTATAAAAACAAGTAGTTATGTTTATTTATGCCAAAAGTTATGTTGTTTTACCTTAATGAGATATAAAGATTATAAAATGTCATAGCAAGCTATCTTTAACTCAAAAAATTATCTTTAGTAAAAATAATTGTAAAATTTTCAGTAATTGACTTGCGTTTTTAACTTTTAGGCCCAAGTATTATTAGTGAGTAGATAATAAAAAGGAACACCTATGAAAATAAATCTTTCAGGTCACCATGTTGACGTTTCAGATTCAATTAAAGAACATATTAATGAAAAGTTTTCAAAAATATCGACACACTTCCCAACCTTAATTTCACTCGATGTTATTTTATCGCACGAACATAACAAACATAATGTAGAACTTCGCACAACATATGAAGGAGGTCGAATTTCGGCATCAGCAAATGACGGCGTTATGTACCCAGCTATTGCAACAGCAGCTAAAAAATTGGATGCAGCTTTAAAACACCGAAAAGGCTTATTAAAAGCTAATTTGCATAGTAAACCTGAAGCAACAGCACCCGAAATTGCCCATGAAAAAGTTCAAGAAATGAACCTCAGTTAATAAGGTGTCAATTTAATCATCTTATCGTTAAGGAGGCTGTAGCCTCCTTTTTTAATGCTTGCGCTAGCTGGTTCAACGGGAATAAGCAGACATTTAGTTTGGCATCCCACAGAAATACACTTAAAATAGCGACTTTATAACCGGCTATTAGAGGCTATATGCAAAAAGTTTTTAACTATGTTGTCATGGCAGAATGGGGCGTTGAGGGTAATGTTATTCGCTCTCAAGACAGCGATAGCGAAAGGGTTAATAAACGATGCACCTCATCGCTAATTTTCCAAGGTAAATCATGCTAGAAATATCAAGTGCAGTAATCATTGCCGACTGGGAGATTGAACTTACCGGCATAAGGGCAACTGGGAACGGAGGCCAAAGAGTCAATAAGGTCGAAACAGCGATACACTTGCGTTTCGATATTAAGCGTTCAACATTACCTGCCATATACAAAGCCAGACTGCTGAAACTATCAGATAGTCGCATATCAAGTGATGGCATTATCATTATTAAAGCGCAATCATTTAGAACACAACCAATGAATAAAGACGATGCGTTAAAACGTCTGAAAGAGCTGATTTTATCTGCCATGGTGGTGAAAAAAACTAGACGGCCCACTAAACCAACAAAAAGCTCAAAGCTCAGACGATTAGATGCAAAGAAAAAAACGGGTTCTAATAAAGTGTTGCGTGGAAAAGTAGACCATCAGTAACTTCCTGTGAATTTTTTTACAGGGAGGAGACAATGAGAACAGAATGAGGGGGATTTAGGGGAGTTTAAAGACAAGCCTTTAGCTGTCAGCTGTCAGTAAATTAAAATAAGTTTGAAGCGTGGTTTTGCCGTGCTTCTCCTCCTGTAGTTCTCCTGTTTTTCTCCCTGTGAATTATTTTTTGTTTTTTACAGTGAGGAGACAATGAGAACGGAATGAGGGGGATTTAGGGGCGTTTAAAGACAAGCCTTTAGCTGTCAGCTGTCAGTAAATTAAAATAAGTTTGAAGCGCGGTTTTGCCGTGCTTCTCCTCCTGTAGTTCTCCTGCTTTTCTCCCTGTGATTTTTTGTTTTTTATAGGGAGAAAACAATGAGAAAGAAAGATAATGAGTAGGGTTTGCCATCTTAACGCTAATTAAAAATCACCACGAGTGCTGTCATGAGTTCAAAGACGCGATAAAATTTAGTTAAATAAAGTTATTGAGAATTAAAGGATTAACTAGGTATGTAGTATGTACCTGTTAATTTTTAATGCCATTGCCCTACTACTGCTGTGATTATTTAACGCGTCTTCTTAAGGCGATTAAACCGGTGAAAAGTAAGCTAATCCAAGCAATAGAGCCTCCGCCGCTACTTGAATTTGTTGGTGCAGGTGCTGTAACAGTTAATGAGGTGTTTTTAACTGCGGCTAAGCTATCAGCACTATTAACGTTTGCATCAAATATGATCACACTTTCGATGGTCACGAAATTTTCGACACCCGGAACAAAGTTGTTTGCACAGTTATCAGCACTATAGTCTGGCATTGGGATCGAGTTACACCTAGATATACCAGCAATAACATCAATGTTTTCCATACCGGCAATGACTTCACCGAAAACAGTAAAACCACCATTTTGCGTATCTAATGCTGCAGAGCCGGCACTATTATTAGATAAATTTACAAACCATTGACTAGTCGCGCTATTTTCGTTGCCTGACACTTTGGCCATGGCAATAGTGCCACGAACATTTGAATAAAGGGGCTCGTTCTTAATCGCACTATCTGTAGCAATCGGACTCAATGGCAGGGTGCCAGTGAACTCAAAACCGCCAGCTTGCATAACAAATCCAGGCTCAACACGATGCACAACCGTGTTGTTGTAGTCACCATCATTGACATACTTTAGGAAGTTAGCCACTGTTTCTGGCGTTGTTTCATCGTGCAGGTTAACTTTAAAACTACTTTTAGAGCTTCCTTGTGAAGTGGTAAATTCCACTATGGTGGCAGAGGTTGAAGCACTAGCAATGATCAGCGATGCGATTGCTATTTTTGATAGGTTTGAAAACGACATAGATTAACTACTTACTGCTTAACATGTTACAAAGTGTAGCGATAATAATAGGCTTTAAAGAAAACAACAAGATAAAGCAGCGTGTCGTCTATGTTGACACACTGTTTAGTGAATTTAAGCTGTTATGTAGTTAGGGTAAAAATAGGCTGAGTAGTGTTTTTCTTATTTCTCAGCATTTATGATTAGACTCGTCATTGTTGGTACTAAGGCCAGTACTAAGCTAACGGAATTAAGCTCACGGAATTAATCTGATAGTACTAAATGACCTTAAAAAAGCGTTCATTGCGTGGCATTAAATAATTTTTGTAATTTAATGAAAAAACCACCATATTTGAACGGCCAATAATTTCATTACGTGGCACTAAACCTATAACACGAGAGTCTGCGCTGTTATCACGATTGTCGCCCATAACAAGGTAATAGTCTTTAGGGATAGTTATCGTTTGAAAACTTTCTAACGGATAATTTTTAGAATGCCCAGGCTTAAGCTGAGTGCGTATTAGGTGACTATTACCTCCAATATATTCTTCACTTAAGGTAAAATCACGTTTTTTGGCTATTAGTCTGTATTGAGCTGATTTTTGATTAATGACCAGTTGATTGTTATGCAGCGCTACCCTGTCGCCTGGAATGCCAATAATACGTTTTACAAGACGTTTATCAGCGACATCAGACTCAAAAATGACAATATCATTGCGTAATGGCTCGGCTAACGTTATTAGCGAATATTGGCTAAAGGGTAGTCTTAAGTCATAGGCCATTTTGTTAATTAAAATGCGATCACCTTCGACAATGGTCGGTTTCATTGAACCTGTTGGCACATCATTCCAGTCAGCAACCGCACTGCGAAAAACTAGCATTAAACTGACAAACAATAATAAAGATTTATTTTCTTTCCAGAGGTGAGAAATACTTTTTTTCATGATCTTTCCTTAGAATTAATAGCTGGTTAGTATGTGGCAGTTAGCTTATTCCTAGGCCTCAAAATCAGGCATAAAAATAACGATTTATCTTTCGACTAAATCGTTATTTTAAAGTTCCTGAGTAAAGCTAGGTATAAGCTTTATAAAATGTAATTCTTTATGTCTATTTACTTTAGCTTGGGTTTTATCAGCTAATCGTCACTATAACCCCAAGGTGCATCAGGTGGAGTTATCGGTGCGCTTAGGTCAAAATCAACACGAAACTCACGACCCTGACGAATTAACCTGTAGCTGAATTTTTCAGGGTAGATAAACATTTGCCAAGTATTACCGACTGACTGTGGGATACCTGTTTTGACAAATAACTGCTTTGAATATTCATCAGCGGGGAACGACTGCACTTGTGACCAACCAGCGTCTACTGTTTGGCCACCATACATAGTGCTTTCGTCATAACTACCATCTTGGTGACGGTGATCATGTTTTAATGATAAACCCGAACCTGTTTTAGTGATAATCCAAGTACGTGAGGCATCTTCACCCACGTGGAAAGGAATTTCTAACTTTTCGTCTGAGCAATTTCTGACATGCATAATAAGATCTTTGTTGGCAAAGCCATCGCCGCTAGCATTATCTATTGTTACCTGACCTTGAAAAGCTTTGCCACAATGAGCTTTAATACTATTAAAAAAGTTATCATGTGTTTCGATAGAAACCAAGGGGGCTTCAAGCGCTGCGGCTGAATGGGCAAAGTAAAAAAGACTGCTAGAAAGTATTATTTTTACAATATTTATTTTTGCTTTCATTAAATACACCTAAATTGACTGAGTTTTAAATATTAACATCTGATGCTATCAGATAAATGGCGAATAGGTAGCTGTAAAAGTGCCGTAATACAAAAACTAAGGCACTCATATGGTAAAGGAAGGGTGAAAAATTTGCTTGTAGTCTTATCGCTTGCAGCGCAAAATTGTCTCAATAAGTGTGTGAAATGTTGAGTGCTGTATAAATGAAGTTAAAAACTGAAAATGTTGTTATTGGACTAACAGACCCTAAAAGTCCGTCAAATGTTGGTGCTGTGATGCGTGCCGCAGGTTGTTATCAAGCTAATGAAGTGCGTTATACCGGTGTACGATATGCAAAGGCTGCAAAGTTTCATACAGATACAAAAGATGCATCACGCAAAATCCCTTTGAATGCGGTTGAATCTTTAATTGATAATTTAACGCCAGAACAACGTATCGTTTGTGTTGATTTAGTTGAAGGCGCGATAGCATTACCTGAATTTGAGCACCCAGAAAATGCGCTTTATATTTTTGGCCCAGAAGATGGCACGATAGCGCAAGAGGTTATTAATAGCGCCTATGCAGTAGTATATGTACCAACAATCGGGTGCATGAACTTAGCCGCAAGTGTTAATGTTTTGCTTTACGACCGATTAGCAAAATCAAAACACATGCTGGCGGGTGATGACTTAATTAAAAGCAGCCGAGACACCAATAACACAGTAAAAGTGCCAGTTAATTGATGCTGCAGACAGAAAAAAGTTTAGTTTCTATATCACCAACTATTGTTTAATCATCGAATAAAAGTGTTTTTTATGAGTTTTTATAAATTAAATGATTTTTTATCTAAAAGAGGTTGACTCTTGTTGGGAAACAGTTAGAATACGCACAGCTAGAAAGTAAGACCTATATTTATGTACAAAGTTTCGAAGTTATATTAGTAAGTAGCTCGTCCTGTTTAATAATTAATAGCAACACTTCCTGCAACACCGCCTTATTTTAAGGCATCAATTACGAATAAATAGGATAATACAATGTCTAATACAACTACTGGTACAGTAAAATGGTTTAACGAGTCTAAAGGCTTTGGTTTCATCGAGCAAGAGTCTGGTCCAGACGTTTTCGCACATTTTTCTGCAATCTCTGGCGACGGTTTTAAAACTCTTGCTGAAGGCCAAAAAGTACAGTTTACTGTTACTCAAGGTCAGAAAGGTCCTCAAGCTGAGAACATCGTAGCACTTTAATTAATACTCTTTAGCTGGCTACGCTAGCTGAAATATTAATAGTGTTGAAAAAGGGGAGACATATGTCTGCCCTTTTTTGTGCCTGTAAGTAAATTTATGTCAGTAATAAAACAATATAAACAACTTGTTGAGCATGAAACACTTAACCTCGATGCTGAACAATACAAAGCCGCCCTTGCTTTGGATAAACTTTCACAAAAATTAATATCTGCCCAGGCTCAAACACCACTACTTGCCGTCATAAAAAACTTATTTACCAAGCATGAACCCATTCAGGGGATTTATTTTCATGGCCGAGTTGGTCGTGGAAAAACTATGTTGATGGACTTATTTTATCAACAACTTAATTTAACACGCAAAAGACGTATTCACTTTCATCATTTTATGGAAAGTGTGCACCAGCTGTTGAATGATTTTAGTGGTAAAGACAATCCGCTGGCATTGATTGCAAAAACTTGGTCTGAAGAAGTCGATGTGCTTTGTTTTGATGAGTTCTTTGTTAATGATATTGCTGATGCCATGCTATTGGCGGGCTTACTAGAAGCTATGCTATCGCAGGGTATTATCCTAGTGGCAACGTCAAATTGCCCACCCGATCAGTTATACAAAAATGGCCTGCAACGCGCTAGATTTCTACCGACTATTGATATTATTCACCAGTATTGCCAGGTTATCTCTATTGATGGACCAAAAGATCATCGAATGTTAGACACTAATATAGCCACACTTAATTATCGAGACTTTTATATTGGCACTGAAACTGAGAGTAATTTCTTAACTCATCACTTTGCAGCACTCGCTAAAAGCAATATTCGCTATAATGACAGTATTATTATTCATAGCAGGGCAGTTAAGTTTTTAGCTTGTACTGCAGATATCATTTGGTTTGATTTTATGGCACTTTGCTCAACCCCAAGAAGCCAAAGAGATTATATTAAGTTAGCCGATAACTATGACACCGTGCTGATCAGTAATGTGCCACAATTTAATGGTGCATTAATTCCTGCCGTTTTCTCCGGTGTTGAAGACGGTTACCAACGAAGTGGTGTGCTGATGGGGCAACTCAGAGGTCTAGATGACGAAGCGCGACGTTTTATCGCACTAGTCGATGAGTTCTACGACAGAGGTGTGCGCTTAATTATTGCCGCTGAGGTCGATATTGCTGAACTTTATCAGGGTACTCAACTTAACTTTGAATTTGCCCGCTGTAGATCAAGACTGTTTGAAATGCAGCGTCTAAGTTACGCCTAGACTGATTTTTATGGTGATTTTAAAGCCTGTTAAATTAACCAAAAAATTATTTTTTTCACTAAATTATAGTTCATTATCTTTTTTTAAAAATAAAGAGTTTCTTCTTATCGCTTGATATTAAACAAGTTTTAATGTTGGCATCAGTCTTGTAAACAATAGTGTTAACAAGTGGTTTTCTGACACGACTATCGCTCTATAAACTTAATTTGTAAAGGAAGATTAATATGAAAACATTGATTGCTACCGCTCTCATTATGGCAAGCTCAGCAAGTTATGGACACGATAATTCTTTTTCTAGTGAATCATGTAATCTTGACTTAAATGGTGGCATTAATATCAATGCTCAAGAAATTACTTTTTCTAAAGATAAATCGCCACTGTATAGCATCACTGAAAACGACACTTTGCTGATAAACGGCGAAAAAATTGCTTTAACAGCTCACCAAGAGTCTTTATTAAGCGATTATTCAACTCATATACGCAATCTTGTACCAGAAGTGAGAAGCATCGCCTTAGATGCTATTGATTTAGCCATTGATGGCGTTAATCTAGCCTTTAACGAATTGTTAGGTGAAGGAAACCAGGCTAGCGCTGAGTTAACTAGCCAATTAACCATCATTCGTGGTGAAGTTGATGCTGAATTTACTCAACAGGGAAATTTCTATATTGACGAAGAGGGCTTCTCCGGAAAAGATTTTTTTGATGAAAATTTTGAGCAAAGAATTGAATCAGCCGTAGAAAGTACGATTAAAAACGCTTTAGGCAGTTTAATGATTGCGGTTGGCCAAGAAATACTATTTGCAGGTGGCGATATGAAGGCTTTTGAAAGCAAGATGGAAAATTTTGGCGAGCTAATAGAGCATGAAATGAAAACGCGTAGTGCAGGGCTAGAAAAACGCGCTGAAGCTTTATGTCGATCTATTATAGTGATAGATAAAATGGAAGAGCAATTGAAAGAAAGTATCAACGAAATTGCTGACTTTGATTTGATCACCGCTAGCGCAAAACACAGCATAGAGAATGCTAAACTCATGTAGCCTCTAAAATTAGTAAACTTGAGGATATAAAGCGCTACTCAATTTGAACAGCGCTTTTTTATTGCCAATATCCTGCATGCACGTTAAAGTAGCGGCCTAAATA
Source organism: Colwellia sp. MB02u-10 (assembly GCF_014077185.1). NCBI lineage: Bacteria > Pseudomonadati > Pseudomonadota > Gammaproteobacteria > Alteromonadales > Colwelliaceae > Colwellia > Colwellia sp. MB02u-10. The sequence goes on along the minus strand of NZ_JACGVK010000131.1, from coordinate 38,938 downwards.
GTCCTGATATATCCTTTATGCACGCTGTACAGCAACTTCATCAATATCGTAAAAGCCTAAGTACCACCACCTATAAATCACGAGGCCAGCGAGTTATTCGTTGTGACTTATGTCGATTAGCAAAACCATTTTGTATTTGTGACTTGTCGCCTAAGGTAATTTCTCAGGCTGGATTTTTGTTGTTGATGTATGACACTGAGGTTTTAAAACCGAGTAATACCGGTAAGTTAATTGCTGATTTGATCCCCGACAGCTTTGCATTTCTTTGGTCAAGAACCCAAGTAAACCCAGAGATTATTACCTTGTTAAACGATCCTATGTGGCAACCCATGATCGTTTTTCCTAAAGCATATGTCGGCGAAGATCGTGAAATTTTTGATAATAAAATCACGGTTAGATCCGGTAAAAGGCCCTTATTTATTATGCTAGATGGCTGTTGGCGAGAAGCTAAAAAAATGTTTCGCCGCAGTCCTTATTTGCAACATCTACCGGTAGTGTCATTTACACCAAAAACACCTGAAAACTCAACAGAGTTAAGTTCTCGTTATCAAATTCGCTTGGCGGCCAATAATACTGAATTAGCGACCGCTGAAGTTGCTGCCCAGGTTTTGTCTTTAGTCGGGGAGCAAACCAATGCAGATTTACTTGATCTCTGGTTTGATGTTTTTAGTTATCAATACCAGCGCGGTGTTTGCCAAGTTAATAAAGCGAATCCCAATGCGGTCTCAGATTACACCGAATTTGCTCAGCTTAATGGCATCACTTTGGCAAAAGATGTATAACTACTTTTAAAAGCTTAACTTTAAATGCATGAAAACACTGCAGCTAAAGCAAAACTATTTTATAATAATGCACATTATAGTAACGAGGTTAATTTATGAAGATATGTGGTGTTGAGTTAAAAGGTAACGATGCAATTATTTGTATCATGTCGCGGGAAAATGGGTTGTACGACATACCAAATACGCGCGTACAAAAAATTAGTCTTGTTGACGCAGGCGATGCTGAGCAAGTACAAGAGTTTCAGTTTGCTTTTGCCAAACTGATGGAAGACTACAAAGTTGAAAAAGTGGTGATTAAAGGCCGTGGTTTAAAAGGCAAGTTTGCTGGCGGACCGGTTGGTTTTAAATTAGAAGCAGCGATTCAACTTATTAAAGATTTACCGGTTGAAATACTGCCAAGTAGTTTTATCAAAAAGGCACTAACACGTAGCCAAGTGGATATCGATTTTCGTGATACGGGTTTAAAACAGTATCAAGAAGGTGCTTTTGAAACTGTTTTTGGCTTCTTCGAAGGCAGCTTGTATTTGCAATAATACCAAGTGTAATCATGCTTAGTTAGTTGATAAGTTAAGTAAATAAAAAGGGTCGCTAAATAGCGACCCTTTTTTGTTTACTCAGTAAAATTCTTTACTCGGAGAAGTTACTTACTGATTAAACCACTATGTTCATGTAAAAGTTCTACGGCTGGTTCTTTACTGCTTAAACCACGACGTTCAAGTAAAGGTTCTACTGTTGGGTCTTTACCTCTGAAACGACGGTACATGACTGTTGGATCGTCTGTTCCACCACTTTCTAGTACGTGCTTGCGATATAATTCAGCCGTTTCTTGATCGAATATGCCATTTTCTTTAAAGGCTAACCAAGTGTCAGCGTCATAGATATTTGACCAGATATAACCGTAATAACCGGCTGAATAACCACCGGCGAAGATATGTGAATAATAACCTGTTTTATATCTTGGCGCGATTTGTTCAATTAAACCCATTTCTTTTAAAACGTTTTTTTCAAAACTATTAGCATCTTGTATCTCAGCTGTTTCTAATGAATGCCAGCTCATATCCAATAATGCGGCGGCTAAATATTCAGTGGTACCAAAACCCTGATTAAACTTGCCTGAAGCTTGAATTTTTTCAACAAGGGCTTGAGGGATCACTTCACCTGTTTGGTAGTGTTTAGCAAAATTTGCTAATACTTCCGGCTCTGTCATCCAGTTTTCCATAACCTGTGAAGGGTATTCAACATAATCTCTTGGTAGTGCAGTACCGGTTTGAGAGCGGTAATAACCATCAGATAATAAACCTTGAATCGCATGACCAAATTCATGGAATAAAGTTGATGCTTGATCAAAGGTTAATAGTGTTGGTTTATCACCAATGGGGCGAGGGTAATTTAATACATTGTAAATAATGGGCGTGACTTCTTCGCCATTCATACGATATTGCTTACGGAAACTGCTCATCCAAGCACCGCCACGTTTGCTTTCTCGTACGTAGTGATCTGTCATGTAGACGCCGACATAGCTGCCGTCACGATCATGCACTTCAAAGGTACGCACTTCTGGGTGGTATTTAGGTAAATCATCACGCTCTTTAAAGGTAACACCCCAAAGTTTTTCTGCCGTAAAGAAAACCCCTTGTAGCGTTGCTTCTAATGAGAAGTAAGGTTTGGTTTCTGCGGCGTCAATGTCAAAGCGTTGTTTACGGATTTTTTCAGCGTAGTACCACCAATCCCATGCCGCCACTGTAAAGTTATCACCTTGTGCGTCAATCATTTTTTGGATATCAGCGGTTTCTTCTTTCGCACGTTCTAATGCGGCAGGCCAAACTTTATTTAATAATTCAAAAACATTTTCAGGGGTTTTTGCCGTGGCATTTTCAAGGACAAAATGGGCATGAGTTTTATAACCTAATAACTGCGCCTTTTGATAACGCAGGCTAGCGATTTCACTAGCAATGGCTTGGTTGTTATTGGCGTTGTCGTTATTACCACGCAGGGTATATCCTTTATAGATAGTTTCACGTAGTTCACGGTTGTTTGAATAGGTTAAAAATGGATTTTTACTTGGGCGATGGGTGGTAAATACCCACTTGCCTTCGTGGCCACGCGCTATTGCGGTTTCGCTAGCGGCAGCAATAATATCAGCAGGTAAACCATCAAGATCGGCTTTATTATCAATGACCATTTCAAAGTTGTTAGTTTCTGCCAGTAGATTTTCACCAAAACTTAAACTTAAACCACTTAACTTTTCATTTAAGTCACGTAAGGTTAACTTGTCAACATCGTTAAGGTTTGCACCACCTCGAACAAAGCTCTTATAAGTTGTTTCTAGTAGACGCTTTTGATCTGTACGTAAATCAAATACCATTTGATTATCATAAACTTCTTTTACTCGTACAAATAAAGCATGGTTCAGCGCTATGTCGTCAGCTAAGGCTGATAGTTTAGGTGACATTTCTTTGGCAATGGCGCGCATTTCTTCATCTGACATTGAGCCAATTAAACCGTAGAAGGTATTACTTACTTTAGTTAAAAAATTGCCTGACTTTTCCATCGCAACAATGGTATTTTCAAATGTTGGCAGCGATTTAACGTTTGTAATAGCCTCTATTTCAAGCTTTTTTTGTGCAATACCATGATTAAATGCCGGTAAGTAATCACTCTTTTTAATTTTATCAAAGGGTGGAATACCATGCGGTGTCGCGTACTCAGAAAAAAATGGATTGTTTGCTGTATTTTCTGCTTGCTCTATTTTCACAACGTCAGGGGGCGTTGTGTTTGGCTGACAACCGGCTAATGCGATTGCAATGGCCAATGGTGCGAGATAACGAGTTTTCATTAAATGACCTTTTAAGTTTATATCCAGAGGGCTAATAAGGTTTATTCAGAGCGATAGCATGGTATGAGTTATTTTATATCACAATGAAGCTAGTATTGATTCTATGTTGCACTCGCCATAGGTACAAGGCCATCAGAGAAAAATTCGATGAGTGGTGCGTTATTGGCGGTCAAATATACTTTTAGGGCTTAATTTAAAAAGGCTAAATGCTCTACTAAATAATTAGCCGCAGATAAAGTGATTTCAGAGCGTTTTCATTGTGAAGTCATTAAGGTTGTCTTATCTAAATAAAGCCGATTTGGCGTTAGCTAACGGTAGATGCTAGAAGATAAAAACACTAAATCATTTCTATTTTTAACAACTTTTTACTTTGACTCACAAACCAAAGTAAAAACGAAAGTGTATGATTAAGTTGAGTTAATGGCTCATTTAGCTATTTCTTGAACCGCAAGCTCAAGCCGTGGGTCTGAGGTGTCTGAGCTGGTATATTTAAATATCACTTGCTTGTGCTTGTTAATGAAAAAAGTTGTTGGTGTGCCGTTTACGCCATAAAGTATGGCCACTTCATCGCCATTAACGGCAGTAGGAAAGCTATAGCCTCGAGCAGCTAACTCATCTTGTGGTAGTACGCCGTCATCTTCATTAAAGCTAATAGCAACAAGCTTAACACCTTGCTGTTGATATTTTTTTTCAAGCTCGATTAGTTTCGGCTGTAGTACTTTGCAATAGGGACACCAGGTAGCCCAAAAATGTAAAATAGTCGCTTGTCCGTCAAATTGCGCGGAAGAAATAGTGTCACCAGATTGTGTTTTAAGTTGCCAAGCTGGTGCTTGTGGCGGAACAGTGGTTTCTTCAGCATTGGCATTTAGGGTAAAAAATAACAATGCGAGCAAAGTGCTCGTGAGTAGTTTTTTGCTTAAAGTTAGTAAATAAATCAAGCCAGATACTCATTAAGTGATTAGTTATTTAAATTGACCACACAAATCAGCATCTCGTTTCAAAAAAGTTTATTTATTTTTCTTATTGAGGTTAATCCGGCTAGTAACCTTAACTTTATCTTGGGCTAATGCATGTTCAGCCAAAATCATATCTGCTGCTTTTGCCGCAATCATCATGGTTGGCGCGTTGGTGTTGCCACTAATGAGCGTTGGCATAATTGACGCGTCAACGACTCGCAGTTGCTTAATGCCTCTGACCTTTAACTGTTCGTTAACTACCGATAACTCATCTTGGCCCATTTTGCAGGTACCGACAGGGTGGTAAATAGTATTACACTTCTCTTTTAGAAACTGGTGAATATCTTGATCTGTAGTGCAATCTTCACCTGGGAATATATGTTTAATATGTGTGAGAGATAATGGCGATGTTGATAATATTTTTCTAGCAATTTTCACGCCTTTTACCATGGTATCAATATCATCTTGATGATCTAACATATTCATGTGAATACGTGGATGCTGAGCAATTTTATTGCTGTTAAGTGTCACTGTGCCTCGGCTTTTTGGCCTAAGCAGGCATACATGCAAGGATATGCCGTAGGTAAATAGCAGTTTAAGATTTCTGCCGTGATCGTCCATGGCGGCAGGCACAAAGTGCAGTTGTAAATCGGGTTCATCCAAGGTTGGATCTGATTTGATAAAACCACCGGTTTCGGCAATAACCGTGGTCAACAGGCCGGTGCGTTTAGTGATGAACTTTAATGTTTCTTTTGCCCCCCACCAAATTGATTTCGGACGAAACGCCATTACTTGGCTTACATTATGTTGGGCGACGTTGAGAACATCGACATGATCCTGTAAATTTTTACCTACACCTTCTAGTGCTTGTACAAGCTCAATATCATGCTTTGCTAATTCTGCCTTAGGTCCGACACCAGAAAGCATTAAAATTTGTGGCGAGTTGATCGCACCAGCACTGAGGATAACTTCGTGGTTAGCAATGATCTGCTGAACTTTGCTGCGATGTTTATACCTAACACCTGTAGCAATACCATCATTAATGACTATTTTTTCGACTTGTGTTTGGGTAATAACCGTTAAATTTTTACGGTGCAAATTGGGCGTTAAAAAGGCTTTTGCGGCACTGTGTCTTAAGCCATTTTTTTGGGTGACCTGATAGTAGCCAATGCCTTCTTGTGACGCGCCATTAAAATCATGATTTTCAGGATAACCTGCCGCTATGGCTGATTGTATGAAGTTTTCATTAATGGCGGGTTTAGAGACTGAGTCTGCAACATTAAGTGCACCGTTAATACCATGAAAATCATCCGGCCCACGTTCTTGATGTTCAAAGGCTTTAAAGTAGGGAAGAACGTCATTAAAGCTCCAACCTGTGTTACCTAAACTGTGCCAATGGTCATAATCATTTTGTTGTCCTCTAACATAGAGCATGGCGTTAATTGAGCTACTGCCACCTAGGGTTTTACCTCGTGGTGTAAAAATTTCTCGATTATTCAGGGTTTTTTCTTGCTGAGAGTTAAATTGCCAATTTAAGCTGCGATTTTGTAACAGGGCAATAATGCCAATGGGCAGATGAATCAACCAGTTTTTATCGGCTTTACCTGCCTCTAATAGGCAAACACTATGTTCGCCACTAGCTGATAATTTATCAGCTAATACGCAACCCGCTGAACCACCCCCAATTATTACAAAATCAAATGTCTTCACACGGCCACCTTAAAAGTTGCTGTTATTATTATTTTTAACACGTCGGACCACTATGATGCAAAATAATTATTTATTCAACTGTTTCGCTTAAGCGCTATTTTTGTCTCTCATCATTAATCTAGATTTGTATGAAATGGTTATAACACAGCAATGGGCTTAAATTTACCATATGAGCACTCACACATTACTTGTCGTTTAACTGAGTAAAGTCAGTTGAAATCGAAAAATATAGCGTTGCAATCAGTGAACAAAAATACTGTCATGTGGTGAGCTATCATTATGAATGAGCCTATATTGGCTGTTGGTCGCTATCGTCATTATATCAATCGCTATCACGGAGGCTATCATAGAGATAATGTCATGAATAAAATCACTTTTAGCGCTTTTTAAGCCAGTATTATCTGATCCCGTTTCATCTTGTTACGCTATCGTTTACCTAAGGGGAAGCTGTATGTCATCTGACTCAAAATCTCGACATGAAACACTGGAAGAGAATGTGGTATTTCATGTGCACGAAGTGACCAAAGTGTATCAGATGGGGGAAGTGCAGGTGCGAGCTTTACGCGGTGTTGATATCGATCTGCATCGAGGAGAATTTACCGTATTGTTGGGGGCCTCGGGCAGTGGTAAATCAACCCTACTTAATATTCTGGGTGGTCTAGATATTCCAACAGAAGGCCATGTGTTTTACGGTGAGCGTGATCTGACACGAGCCAGTGAAAGAGAGTTAACAGAGTATCGACGTTTTCATGTCGGTTTTGTTTTTCAGTTTTACAACTTAATTCCCAGCCTGACGGCACGTGAGAATGTTGCCGTAGTCACAGAAATTGCCAAGTCGCCGATGAAGCCAGAAGAGGCATTAAAACTCGTAGGTCTAGAGAGTCGGCTTGATCATTTTCCTGCCCAGCTTTCCGGCGGTGAGCAACAGCGTGTTGCCATTGCACGTGCTATTGCCAAAAACCCTGATGTGTTGTTATGTGATGAACCCACCGGCGCGTTAGATTCTAAAACCGGTATTGTCGTGCTGCAGGCTTTGCAACGAGTGAATCAGGCGTTAGGGACAACCACGGTGGTTATTACCCACAATGCCGGCATTGCTCAGATGGCTGATCGCGTTATCCATTTAACTGACGGATTAATCAGTAAGGTCTATAAAAATGAAACTCGATTAAGACCTGATGAGTTGACGTGGTGATCTCGATATGAAAGCTATCGATATAAAATTATGGCGCGAACTTTGGGCTATGCGGATGCAAGCCCTAGCAATTATTATGGTAATTGTTGGTGGAGTGAGCATTTTTATTATGTCATTAAGTACACTCGATTCCTTGTTTGAAACCCGTGAAAATTATTACCGCAATCACCATTTCGCCGATGTGTTTGCTTCGCTAAAGCGTGCGCCCTTATTACTGGTAAAACGTATTCAGGAAATTCCCGGTGTTGATAAGGTTGAAACTCGGGTGCTGGCTTATGTGAATCTAGATGTAGAAGATTTTAAGGATCCGGTCAGTGGTCATCTACTGTCATTAAATGCCAATAGTGCTGGCCTTTTAAATCAGATTTATTTACGTAAAGGGCGTTTACTTGAGGCCGGTCGTGATAATGAAGTGTTACTCAGTGAAGAGTTCGCCCGTGCCCATGATTTACAACCCGGTGATAAATTAGCAGCAACAATAAATGGTCGGCGAAAAGTGCTGAATGTAGTCGGGCATGTGCTATCTCCTGAATATATTTACCAGATTGCCCCTGGCGCGATGTTTCCTGATTATTATCGCTATGGTGTTTTATGGATGGCACGTAAGCCACTGGCAAGTGCCTATGATATGGACGGGGCATTTAATAATGTCACGCTTACCCTGAGTAAAGAGGGTAATGAACAGGATGTAATAGACCAGCTTGATGAATTGTTAAAACCCTATGGCGGCATAGGCGCATACGCGCGCAAAGATCAGTTGTCTAATCGTTTTCTGACTGAGGAGCTTAAACAACAAAAAACCATAGCCACCATCTTTCCGATAATCTTTTTGGGCGTGGCAGCATTTCTTTTAAATGTTGTCGCGAGTCGCCTGATCAGTTTACAGCGTGAACAGATTGCCGGACTTAAGGCCTTCGGTTATAGCAACTTTGCTGTTGGCTTGCATTACACAAAATTGATATTAATGATCACCGCTATTGGCGTTATTGCAGGCATAGGTTTTGGTATCTGGATGGGCAAGGGCATGAGTAATATTTACATGACCTTTTATAGCCTACCATTTATGATTTATGTACTAAAAGCCGAGGTTATTATTGCTGCGGTGTTAATTAGTATGGGCGTTGCTATGGTTGGCACTCTGTATGCGGTATCTAGTGCAGCCAGTTTACCACCGGCACAGGCAATGCGTCCCGAGCCCCCGGCAATGTATCATACAACTCTGATTGAAAAACTGGGCTTACAGCGCTGGTTTTCACAACCAACGCGAATGATTTTTCGTCACATTGAGCGCCGGCCTTTAAAATCATTAATGACTATATTGGGGATTAGCATGGCCTGCGGCACTATGATGGTTGGTGGTTTTCAAGAGGGGGCTATTAAGCACATGGTCGAGGTGCAGTTTGGTATGAGTCAGCGCAGCGACCTAACAGCAATATTTACCGAGCCAACATCTCAGCGTTCACTTTATTCACTACAGAGTTTACGGGGTGTAGAGCATGTTGAAGGTTTTCGAGTCGTTACGGCAAAATTGCGTTTTGAACATCGCTCGTATAGAACTTCTGTGCAAGGAATAGCGCCTGATGGCAGCCTGATGCGCCTGCTTGATACGCGCCTGAAAGTGATCAATTTACCGCCAGAGGGCATCATACTCACCGATTACTTGGCAGAGATATTACATATTAAGGTCGGTGATATGCTGACCATAGAAGTGCTGGAAGGTGATCGTCCTGTGGTGCAAGTACCCGTGGTTGGTCTGGCGAAAGAGTATCTGGGTTTAAATGGTTATATGCAGTTAAACTCATTAAATCGCCTGCTAAATGAAGGCCATGTTATTTCTGCTGCTTGGTTAAAAGTTGATAGGTTACATCAGGCTGAGGTATACGCAGAGCTTAAAGGTGCGCCACGCATAGCTGGCGTAGTTGAGCAAGAATCGGCGATTAAATCTTTTTACGAAACGATGGATGAAACGATTTTATTTTTTACCTTTATCACCACTTTGCTAGGTGGAAGCATAGCATTTGGTGTGGTTTACAACAGTATGCGCATTGCGCTATCTGAACGAAATCGAGAACTGGCTAGTTTGCGCGTGTTGGGATTTCATCGCTCAGAGGTTGCCTATATTCTTCTGGGTGAAATGGCGGTGTTAACACTCATCGCTATTCCACTGGGAATGATGATTGGTTATGGTTTATGTGCATTTCTTGCGTTTCAGTTTGATTCTGATTTATATCGTATTCCTTTGGTGCTTGGCTTAAAAGTTTATGCTTTTGCTGCCTTAGTGGTCATTGGCTCCTCTGTCATTTCTGCATTGATGATTTGGCGTAATCTGGCACACTTAGATATGGTGGCCGTACTTAAAACTAAGGAGTAAACAGATGCTTGCTCTGTTGAAAAAATATCCACTGATATGCTTTATTGTTGCCTTAATCACCGGATTATTGATTTGGGGTTTCTGGCCACAGTCAATTATGGTTGAAGGCATAGCCGCAAAATATGCACCTATGACCGTAAGCATTGAAGAGGAGGGTCGTACCCGGTTGATTGATCGTTACGTGATATCAGCGTCTGTTGATGGCGTAACCTGTCGTCAACAATTAAAGGTCGGTGATACGGTTAAGCAAGGGCAGGTATTGTTAGAGATTACGCCATTACAATCACAAGTGCTAGATCCGCGCAGCCGTGCCCAAGCTCAGGCTCAAGTAGCCGCGGCAAAATCGGCTTTACATGCTGCACAAGAACAGGCAAATGCAGCATCTGCATCGGCACAATTAGCCAGTAATGAATTAACACGGCTGCAACCATTAATGGCACAGGCTTTGATTTCACGTGAAGCCTTTGATAAGGCCCAAACCCAGGCACAAACGACGGCAGCGTCTAAACGTTCAGCCAATTTTAGTGTCGAAGTGGCTAAATATGAACTGGAAGCTGCGGCCACGGCTCTACAATATTCAGCTGCCGTTGACAGTGGACAGCCGGCAGAGCGAGTGCCAGTTAGATCACCGATAGATGGAAAGATTCTTAAAGTTGTTAGCGAATGTGAAGGTCCCGTGCGTACTGGTGAGCCATTGCTAGAAGTGGGCGACCCTTCAGTTCTGGAAATAGAGGTGGATGTACTTTCCACTGATGCGGTAAAAATAAAATCCGGTATGAAGGTTTTGTTTGAGCGCTGGGGCGGTGACAAACCTTTAGAGGGACGGGTTCGAATAGTCGAACCGGTTGGCTTTACCAAAGCGTCAGCACTTGGGGTTGAAGAACAACGTGTGTTGATTATTTCTGATTTTGTTTCTGGGGCTGAACTTTGGAATCGACTTGGAGATGGATATAGAGTTGAGGCAAATTTTATTTTATGGCAGCAGGAAAATGTACTGCAAATACCGGCGAGCAGCTTATTTAGATATAAGGGGGGCTGGGCTGTATTTGTTATTGAGCGTGATCTGGCGGTAAGACGGGAAGTTAAAATTGGTCAGCGTAATGGTTTGATTGCGCAGATTCTAGAGGGGGTAAATGAGGGGGAACGGGTTATCAATCATCCGAGTGATGAAGTGGACGATGGTAAGCGAGTAGAAGTACGCTCATTTGAATAATACAATAACTGTATTTCCAGCGACAGTTTCAAGACAGGGTAACAATACTAAATAACGGCCAAAAAAAAGCTAAACAAATGTTTAGCCTTTTCGAGTGATATTAAATCAAGTTAACTTAACTTGATTTAATCTGATTTAATTTAGCCCAAGCACTTTTTTACCTTGTTTAAAGGTAATATCGACAGGAATTTTTGCGCTTTCTAAACTGGCTAAGTCTTCTGCCAAATGGCTGTTAATCACACCACTTTCTGCTACTAGTTTATCAACACCATCGTAATCACCGTTGCCTTGTAAGGTTAAAATTAACTCTGACAAAGAATCAATAGCGGCGGTCATCTCTGCAACATTAACCTTGTATAACCCTTGCTCATTACGAGTGAATGCACCTTGCTCAGCAAAATAGTTAAAGCGCACCATGTTGGCTTTACCGTGCGCTGAACTTGCTCCAAAACGCACAGAACGGAATATACCGGTTAAGAACGTGGTGTAGTAGTCTTCTAGCGTACCTTCACTAATAACATTTTTAGCCAGTAGTTGACGTATCATATAAAGGCCTAGTACATCGGCTTTGCCTTCTTCCAAAGCTGAGGCATGTTCTTTTAATGATTGACGCACTGTACCTTTGTCATTAATGGTGTTTTTAATGCCTAAGCCGTGCGCTACTTCATGAAACATAGTGTTGGCAAAAAAGGCGGTAAAGGTGACATTTTTTCGCTGTTCTGGCACAATTAATGTCTCAGCAATAGGGGTCATGATGGCGTCAAACTTTGCCCGCATGGCATTTTTTAACTGCAAACGACGTGTACCTTTTTCCAGTTGTACTTTTTCGTCATTGGGTAAGTTAATCGCTATCGTTTTACCGCCAGCATTTGAATGGCCGGCATAATAAATAACATCATAGGCATTTAAGTCAGCATCAGAGCCAGGAATTTCGGCTTTATACTCTTGGCTAACGGGTAGACCTCGTTGTAATTCAGGTAAAAAATCAGCGTATTTTGAAAGCTTTTCACTCCACGACATATCTTTGATCAGTACGTAAGATTCAAAAGCGGCACGATAACCAAAAAGCTGATCTTCATAGGTTTCAATTGGACCTATAACAATATCAATGGGGTTGTTTTTCATGTCCATCCAAGCAAGGTCAGATGCCTGAAAATCATCAGTACGTAATGCTGTGGCGCGCATATTAAGGTAATTAGCGAATTCTTTATTATCGGCAAAGGTCGCGGCTTTTTCTAAAATAACCGCAATACGATTAATTTCGTCACTGTAGGCTTCTGAAAAGGCAATAGTGTTTAATTCACCATTTTCGTTTCTTATTACCATCGAGTACAAACCATTTTTGTCATCAAAGGTGGCTTTTTCAAATTCGGCTTTGCTCATATCGGCGGGATAGAACTGAGCGCCAGGGCTCTTTTCTGTGCTATCAGTCAAAAAAGCTTTGTCACCATTTAATCGATCCCAAGGACCATAATTAATGCGGGCAAACTCTCTGACTTTATCGTCATTTATTGACGCTAAAAAGCTAGTTTTATCTTGGCCAAAAGCCTGTTGCCAAAATAGATCATCGATAATGTCTGAGGCTTCGATAAGTAAAGACAACATTTTTTTCTGGTTCGTGGATAGGTGCGATAAGTCAGCACTTAAGGTCACTGTTTTATAAATATCTAAACGGTCTTGATATGCAGGTAACAAGCTAACACTTGCAAGCGGTGTTACTGTTTTGTTGTCACCACAAGCGGTTAATGTGCCAGCAATGATCAGCATAGAAGCGAGTTTTGAAAGTTTCATGTAAGGTTTCTCTTGGTAAATACCGTCTAGAGACTACCAAAATAGATGATAAGCGCAAGCGCAAACCACAACAAACTCTTGCTTTAGTGGAATTACAGGCATAAAAAAACCGGCCAAAGCCGGTTTTTTAATTCTTTATAAAAAATTAAAGCGCTTTAATAGAAGCGTTTAAACGGCTCTTACTACGAGCGGCTTTATTTTTATGAATAAGACCTTTGCTTGCATAACGATCTAAAATCGGTGCAGCAGCAGCAAATTCTGTAGATGCTTTTTCTTTGTCACCGGCTGCGATAGCAGACATTACTTTTTTAAGTAAAGTACGCATCATTGAGCGACGGCTTGCATTGTGTTGGCGGCGCGTTTCAGATTGTAATGCGCGCTTCTTAGCAGACTTTGAGTTAGCCAAGGTGAACTCCTAAAATTGAATAAATATTGCCTAAATTTAAGGCGACGAAATATGCCTGTTTTTAACTGGTTTGTCAAATGATTTACTTTTTTAATTTGACCGTTCGGATAATTACCCGTTTGTATAAATAAAACCAATAGTACATTCTAAAGTTTTTAGTTAAAAGTTGGAAGTGCTGTTCTCCTCTGATTTAACTAATTTTCGATATATTTGCTATTTAGGCACTTTTTTGACAAAAAAAGCACACTTTTAGCCTTGAACAAGTAGGTTACCCGATTATTTATAAAACATCCGCTTTAGGAGATTAAAGTCTTGTCTATCAATTTATAAAAGCCGCATAATAGAGAGATATTATCTATTATGCGAAATTTGGCTGGTTTTAATGATGAATCAATACTTATATTTCTCATAATATCAGCGAATTAAATTAGTGTGAATAGGTTGAAAAATATTTTGAAAATAAGCATAAGATTGGAGCTAGCTGTTTGAGTAAAAAACTAATTAAGTCAGGACTTATTGTCAGCGCTATGACATTAATTTCACGTGTGCTTGGCTTAGTGCGAGACATTGTTATTGCCAATATTATGGGCGCTGGGGCCTCAGCAGACGTATTCTTCTTTGCCAATAAAATTCCTAATTTTTTGCGACGTTTGTTTGCAGAAGGTGCTTTTGCACAAGCCTTTGTGCCGGTGTTAAGTGAATACCACACCCTTGATGAGGAGCATAGCACTAACGAAACACGCAAGTTAATTGGCCAAGTTTCAGGCACCCTGGGTGTTATTATTACCTTAGTGACCTTATTTGGTATGATAGCGTCGCCATTAATTGTGGCGCTGTTTGGCTTCGGTTGGTTTTTAGATTGGTTAAATGATGGTCCTGCGAGTGAAAAATTTGATCTGGCGAGTACACTATTAAAAATTACCTTTCCTTATTTGTGGTTTGTGAGTTTTACAGCACTATCAGGCGCGATATTAAATACTTATGGTCGTTTTGCTGTTTCAGCTTTTACGCCGGTGTTATTAAATGTTGGTATTATTGCTTGTGCTATTTACTTAGCACCTGTGATGGATAATCCTGCATTTGCGCTTGCTTGGGGCGTGTTTTTAGGTGGTTTTATTCAATTCGCTTTTCAGTTGCCCTTTTTATATCGTGCGGGTGCTCTGGTTAAACCGACATGGTCATGGCATTCGCCTGGCGTCACTAAAATACGAAAGTTGATTATTCCTGCACTCTTTGGCGTGTCAGTAACGCAAATAAATTTACTGCTTGATACCATTATCGCCAGTATGTTAATCACGGGTTCTATTAGTTGGTTATATTACGCTGACCGATTACTAGAATTTCCACTGGGCTTATTTGGTATAGGTATTGCGACAGTAATATTACCCAGCTTGGCTAAATTACATACTAAGAAAGATACTCAAGAATTTAGTGATACCTTAGATTGGGGCATCAGAGTTGTTTCTCTATTTGGTTGGCCAGCTTTAGCTGGGCTAATGGTGCTAGCACAGCCGATTATTATGGTGTTATTTATGCGAGGTGAATTTACCCAGTATGAAGTTTTACAAGTGTCTTATGCTTTGTTTGCTTACCTTTCGGGGTTACTCAGCTTTATGTTTATTAAAGTATTAGCACCGGGTTTCTATGCTCGCCAAGACACTAAAACACCGGTGAAAATTGCGATTAAAGCTATGGTGGCCAATATGGTATTTAATATGATGCTAGCACCATATTTTGGTTATGTTGGTTTAGCCATAGCAACGACTTTATCTGCAACGTTGAATGCACTGATGCTTTATCAGGGGTTAAAAGCGGCTAATGTTTTTCAGTTAACGGGCAAAACATGGTGGTTTATCAGCCGTCTTGTAAGCTCTGCAGGGATAATGGCTTTAGTTGTTTATCAAGTATCACCTGAGTTTGATGTCTGGCTTACCTACAGCTTTACCATGCAAGTGACCCAACTTTTGATCTGTATTACCAGTGGCATAGTAAGTTATTTAATTTGTCTGCTTTTATTAGGTATTCGACTTTCAGATATCAAAATTAGACAAAAAACGCTTAATTAACACGATATTTCCGCTAAAATAACTCTTCATAAGGGCTGATTCTTATTGCTGACTCATATATAATTCATCGGCTTTTATTCTTTAATAATTTAGCTAGTAGTAAAGCACTATTGGCAGTAAGGTTTTTAATTAGATGCAATTAACACGTGGCATTCATAACATGCGCATTAACGTTGATAACAATCGTCAAGGTTGCGTGTTAACTATTGGCAATTTTGACGGCGTTCACTTAGGGCATAAGCAAGTAATTCTAGCTTTGGTTGAAAAAGCCAGAAAGCTAAACTGCGAAGCTGCCGTATTGGTCTTTGAACCCCAACCACAAGAGTTATTTTCGCCTGAAACAGCCCCCGCACGATTGTGTCGATTACGTGACAAATATGTCCTATTAAAAAACTTAGGTATAGATAGATTAATTTGTATCAATTTTAATAGAAAATTTGCTAGTCTAACCGCCGAGACCTTTATCAAAGAGTTATTAGTAAAACGCTTAGCGATAAAGCACTTGATTGTTGGTGATGATTTTCATTTTGGTAAAAATCGCCAAGGTAATTTCTCTATGCTCAAGGCCGCTGGTAAGCAGTTTGACTTCTCAGTAACTGATACCGCAAGCCATAAACTAGCAGGTTGTCGTGTAAGCAGCACAGCAATCAGGCAGTTATTAGAGAAAGATGATTTAGACGGCGCGAAAACCATGTTAGGACGGCCCTATTCAATTATTGGCAAAGTTTTTCATGGTGATAAACGCGGCCGTGAAATAGGTTTCCCTACGGCCAATATAAGATTAAAACGTCGGGTTTCGCCTGTTTCAGGGGTTTACGCGGTGCAGGTTAAAAGCCCATTTGGTCACCATTACGGTGTCGCAAACATAGGCTCAAGACCGACAGTTGCTGGTATTAGGCAACAATTAGAAGTACATATATTTGATTTTGATAACAATTTATACGGTGCAATCATTGAAGTAGTTATGTTAAAAAAACTACGAAGTGAACATAAGTTTAACTCGTTAGTTGAGCTTACCGAACAAATTGCCACCGATACTGAACAGGCCCGCACTTTTGTGCAACATTTAGCTATTACTTAACGACATCGTAACGATAACTTATTGGTAAATGACTAATAAATTAGCGATAAATTAAGAAAATAAAATATAACATCATACTAAGCAAAGCCTAGTGACTACGACAACGGATATTTATTTTAATGAGTGATTATAAGCAAACCCTAAATTTGCCCGCAACTTCTTTTGCTATGAAAGGCAATATGGCAAATCGTGAACCGAATATGCTAAAAGAATGGGCAGAGAAAGATTTATACGGTCAAATTCGTGCGGCTAAAAAAGGCAAAAAATCATTTATTTTGCATGACGGCCCCCCGTATGCCAATGGTGATATTCATCTAGGTCACTCTGTTAATAAAATTTTGAAAGACATTATTGTTAAATCAAAAACCTTATCAGACTTCAATGCGCCATACGTGCCGGGTTGGGATTGTCATGGTTTACCGATCGAGCTAATGGTAGAGAAAAAAATTGGCAAACCAGGCCATAAGGTTTCTGCTAGTGTGTTTCGTGAAAAGTGTCGTGAATATGCCGGCAAGCAAATTAATGCCCAACGTGAAGACTTCAAACGTTTAGGCGTTTTTGCTGATTGGGATAAGCCTTATCGTACGATGGATTTTGATACCGAAGCTAATATTATTCGCTCATTGGGTAAAATTGCAGAAAATGGTCATTTACACCAAGGCTTTAAACCTGTGCACTGGTGCACAGATTGTGGCTCATCTTTAGCGGAAGCTGAAGTGGAATATCAAGATAAGCAATCACCCGCTATTGATGTGAAATTTACGCTTGTTGATCAAAGCATTGCTGATAAGTTTATTCAGCCAGAAGGTCATCCAGAAGAGCATGTAGGTGAAGGCTCAGTTTCAGTGGTGATCTGGACCACTACACCTTGGACATTACCCGCTAACCGTGCGGTTGCTGTCAATGCTGAGGTAGAATATAGCTTGGTACAGTGTGAAACAGCGCAAGGAAAAGAACGCTTCATCTTAGCCTCTGATTTAGTGGCTTCGTGTATGGAGCGTTTTGGTATTGATAAATACCAGATATTAGGTTTTTGTCAGGGCAGCGATTTAGACCTGGTTGAGCTTAAACACCCATTTTATGATTTCACCGTGCCATTTATTTTAGGTGAACACGTGACGACCGATTCAGGTACGGGTTGTGTACATACAGCGCCAGGCCATGGTGTAGAAGATTTTGTTGTTGGTAAGTTATATAATTTAGAAGTGGCAAATCCTGTCGGCGCTAACGGTGTTTATTTAGAAGATACACCACTTTTTGCAGGTCAGCATGTTTTTAAAGCCAATGCTAATGTCGTTGAAACCCTAAGAGAACATGGCACATTAGTGCATTATCATGCGATAGATCATTCTTACCCGCATTGTTGGCGTCATAAAACACCATTGATTTTCCGTGCTACACCACAGTGGTTTATTAGCATGGACAAGAAAGGTTTACGTCAAGACTCATTAAAAGAAATTGAAAAAACACGCTGGATTCCTGATTGGGGCCAACGTCGTATTGAATCTATGGTTGAAGGTCGTCCTGATTGGTGTATATCACGTCAACGCACGTGGGGCGTGCCAATGGCATTATTTATTCATCAAGATACGGGTGCTTTGCATCCTCGCACGATTGAATTAATTGAAAGCGTAGCAAAACTTGTTGAAGAGAAAGGCATTCAAGCATGGTTTGACTTAGAGCCATCAGCGCTTATTGGTGATGATGCTCAAGTATACGTTAAAGTACCTGACACTCTAGATGTTTGGTTTGACTCTGGTACAACCCATTACTCTGTTATTGATGCCCGTGAGGAATTTGACGGCATTGCTGACTTGTACTTAGAAGGTTCGGATCAACATCGTGGTTGGTTTATGTCTTCAATGATTTCTTCAGTCGCTATGAACGGTAAAGCACCTTATAAGCAAGTGCTTACTCATGGCTTCGTCGTTGATGCTAAAGGTCATAAAATGTCTAAATCTTTAGGCAATGTTATCACGCCAAAAGAAATCACCAATACACTAGGTGCAGACATTTTACGCTTATGGACAGCGTCGGTAAATTACACCCAAGAGATCACCGCAGGCGATGAAATATTTAAACGCCAAGCTGATGCTTATCGCCGTATTCGAAATACCTCGCGCTTTTTATTATCAAACTTAAATGGCTTTGACCCCAAAACAGATTTAATTGCTTTTGATGATATGGTGGCACTTGATCGTTGGGCGGTAGATAAAGCTGCGCAGTTACAAGCAGATATTATTGCGGCTTATGATGAATATGAATTTCATTTGGTCGTGCACAAGTTAATGAACTTCTGCACAACAGAACTGGGTGGCTTTTACTTAGATATTATTAAAGACCGCCAATACACTGCAAAAGATGACAGTGTAGCTCGTCGTTCATGTCAAACAGCGATGTATTTAATCGCTGAAGCGATGACACGCTGGATGGCACCCATTTTATCTTTTACGGCACAAGAAATCTGGCAAGCATTGCCAACACCATCAGGTGAGACTCGTGAAGAGTTCGTTTTTACTGGTGTTTGGTTTGATGGTTTACCAAAAGCTTCAACAGCCAGTGTGTTAAATAATGATTACTGGAACGAGCTTTTATTAGTGCGCGCAGAAGTCAATAAAGCGCTAGAAAATGCCCGCAAAGAAAAGCAAGTGGGTAAAGCGCTTGAAGCCGCGGTCACATTATATGCCACCAGTGAGCTGGCAGAAAAATTACAGCAATTAGGGGAAGAACTGCGTTTTGTATTAATTACCTCTAAAGCCGTGGTTGAAATTGTTGAGAGTGCGCCAGCAAATACTTTAGCCACTGAAGTTGAGGGTTTATGGTTAACTGTTGCTCCAGCACAAGGTGTTAAGTGTGATCGCTGTTGGCATGTCACAGAAGATATTGGTCAAGATGAAAAGCACCCAGAGCTTTGTGGACGTTGTATTACTAACGTAGAAGGTGACGGTGAAGTTCGTCAATTCGCTTAAGTAGAAAATAGGCGAATGATATTGAAACTAAAACGTGTAGTACTTGTTTAAAGTCTGCACGTTTTCTCGTTATTAATAGAGTGAAGTATCGCGCTTCAAACGTGAGCAATATAAGAGAGTTTATTGTGCTATGAAAAAGTTATTTACTGAAACAGGCTTACGTTGGTTATGGTTAACCTTGGTTTTTTTAGTGGCCGATCAAGTGACAAAACAATTAATCGTCAGCAATATGGACTTGTATCAATCAATCGATATTTTGCCTTTTTTCAACTTAACTTATGTCCATAACCTTGGCGCGGCATTTAGCTTCCTTGCCGACCAAGGTGGTTGGCAACGTTGGTTTTTCACTGCGATTGCTGCCATTGCCAGTATTGTTTTTATTGTTTGGTTAGCAAAAACGCCTAAGCAACAAGCACTATTATCAGCGGCATTTGCGTTAATGTTAAGTGGTGCAGTGGGCAATCTTATTGATCGCGTGCTATTTGGTTATGTTATCGACTTTCTCGACTTTTATGGCTTTGGCTATCATTTTCCTGCCTTTAATATTGCCGATTCAATGATCTTTATTGGTGCTGCACTGATGATTTTTGATTCATTTAAAAATGGTGAGTCGAGCAAGAACACACAAAACATTAAGACTTAAAGAGATATTTATATGAAAAATTTAGTAACAGCTTCTTCAAAAATTATTGCACACATTACTATGAAGCTATCTGACGGCTCTGCAGCAGATAGTACTAAGGTTAATAAAAAGCCAGCAAAAATTATTATGGGCGATACCAGTATTTCACCAGCGTTTGAGGCGCAACTTACGGGCATGTCAGCCGGTGAGAGTAAAGAGTTTACCTTAGCGGCTATTGACGCATTTGGTGAGCCTTTACCTGAGAATATTCATTACATGGATATCTGTAGGTTTAATGAAGACGCACCAGCAAAAGTAGGTAATATTATTACTTTTAGTCAACCCGGCGGCGAGTTACCTGGCATGATAAAAGATGTCTCTGGCAGTTCAGTCACTATCGATTTCAATCACCCGCTAGCTGGACAAGACGTTACTTTTGTTATCGACGTTGTTGAAGTTACCTAAGTTACCTAAGTTGATCAGTTAATCAGTTCAGTCAGTTAAGCAATAATGAGAATGTTATGGAAATTATTTTAGCTAACCCTCGAGGTTTTTGTGCCGGTGTTGACCGGGCGATCAGTATCGTTGATAGAGCACTTGATTTATTTGAAGCACCTATTTATGTGCGTCATGAAGTGGTGCATAACAAGTTTGTGGTTAATGGCTTAAAAGAACGTGGTGCGGTATTTGTTGATGAGCTAAACGAAGTGCCGGACGACAGTACGGTAATATTTAGCGCTCATGGTGTATCAAAAGCCGTACGCAACGAAGCGAAAAATCGTGGGCTAACAGTTTTTGATGCCACCTGTCCTTTGGTAACTAAAGTTCACATGGAAGTATCACGCACGAGTCGAAAAAATGTTGAATGTATTCTGATTGGACACGCGGGTCACCCAGAAGTTGAAGGCACTATGGGGCAATATGAAAGCACTCAAGGGGGTATTTATTTAGTTGAATCTACTGAAGATGTAGCAACACTTGAAATAAAAAACCCAGAGAAACTCTATTATTGCAGCCAAACAACATTATCAGTTGATGATACCAGTGATGTCATCGATGCCCTAAGGAATAAGTTTCCTTTGATTCAAGGGCCGCGTAAAGATGACATTTGTTATGCGACACAAAATCGCCAAGACGCGGTGCGCTCTATTGCAGAACACGTACAACTAATGCTGGTGGTTGGCGCTAACAATAGCTCTAATTCTAATCGTCTGCGGGAGTTAGCAGAAAAAATAGGCACCACATCCTATTTGATTGATACAGCAGAAGACATTGATGTTTCATGGTTAGACGGTATTGAAAAAGTGGGGGTTACGGCAGGAGCTTCAGCACCTGCAATTTTGGTTAAGCAAGTTATAGAAGCGCTTAAATCTCTGGGTGGTAAAGAGGTTATTGAATACCCCGGCAGAGCGGAGAATACTGTATTTGCGGTACCGATAGAATTACGCTAATCTTAGGCGTATTATTCACGGTGGTAATGTGTAGATAGTTTTAAATTAATTTTTTAGCTGGTTTTTTAGTTAAATTTTTAATTTAAATGATTATTTATGATGCTAAATTCGCATTTACGAGTAGTGTAATATTTAAAAGTAAGGAAAAATACTCGTAATAATAATTTAAGGTATGGGTTAATGCAGTTCACCAATGTGATTTTTAACACATATGATGGTCTAATTAGTAGTGATTCCCCAGATATCTATCTACCTGCATATTTCTTCGTATAAAATTATCTATTTCAATTGGTTAAAGTTTTCAACTTTTTCAGTTATAGTAATAACATCTGTTGTTTGCTTATTCTTATTTAAAGGGAGATTAAATATTGAGTAACTCATTTTTCTATTCCTCATATCAAAAGCCTTCTTTGAATAAAGGCCTGACATTTATTGAAGTGTTAGTCGCCGTTTTTATTCTAGTGACGGGTATTTTAGGCGCGGTAGCCATGCAAGCTTCGGCTAAAAAAGGTAGCTTCGATGCGATGCAACGCTCTGTTGCATCTGCGTTAGCGCAAGACATAGTCGAGCGCATGCGCAGTAATAATGCCAGTACATTAGCTGGATACGCTGCTAACGATTATGGCGAAACACTTAATTCACTACCGGCCAATCGTTGTTATAAGCTTGATAGCCTCTGTACACCAGCAGAAATGGTTATTAATGATCAATATGAATGGGAAATGTCCCTAATGGGTGCTGATGTTGTTAATGACGGTAATAATCAAGCGGGCTTAAGCAGTGTTAGGGGATGTATAAGTCAGGCATTGAATGCAGTAACTGTAGTTGTTAGCTGGGAAGGGCGCACCGAAATAGCTGACGCGGCAAAAGACAATTGTGGTACAGCTGGCGCTAAAAGACGGCAAGTTATTGTTAAGGCCTTTATAAATTAATATGAATAGTCAACGTGGTTATACCTTAATAGAAATATTCATCTCCTTGGCCGTTGGCTTAGCACTTTTTGCCGGCATACTCAGTGTTTTTGTTGGCATGAAAACTACGACACAAGAAACAGCAACTTATGGAGAGTTACAAGAAAATGGCCGTTTTGCTTTAAGTGTTCTTAGTGATGATTTGCTCAGACAAAACTTTTGGGGTGATTACAGTGGTACGTTAGACCGATCAATGTTAACTGCATCACCAGGTGCCGCCCCAGGTAATGAATGTGTCGGCGAAGGTTTAAATAATGGTACTTTTCCAAATGCTGTTGGGCATTTTAGAACGCTTTGGGGTAAAACAGTAACAAATAGTTCCCTAATGGGCTGTATTGATGATGCAAAAATAACGTCTGATATTATCCAAATAAAACGCGCTATTTCTCAACCTCTAACAGCAAGCACGAGCAATAATTACTATATTATTTCAAACATCAATGAAGCAGAAATATTTACCGGTACCAGTATACCAACGGTCTCAAATAGCCAAGTTTGGGAGTACCAGCATCATATTTATTACATTAGGGAAGAAGCCCAAGGTAATAATACTGTGCCCAGTTTAATGCAGGGGCGCTTAACAACCAATATGGTTTTCGACCCTATCATTGATGGCATTGAAATGATCCGCTTTATGTATGGTATTGACACTGACGCTCCAGATAGTGCTGGGTATGGCATTGTTGATGCTTTTCTATCAGCAGATAATATGACCTCTACCCAATGGGATAATGGCAATAATAATAGAATTTTAGCCATACGTATTTATGTACTAGCGCGTAGCATTCTTCCTGATAACAAATATACTAATACTAATACTTATAATTTAGGTGATTTTCCGGTTACGTTTAATGACAATTATCGTCGATTATTATTTAACTCTACGGTAACTTTATACAATGCTGGAGTCGACTCATGGTAAAGCAAAAAGTAAAGCAAAAAAATTACGCTGACAATTTGATAACCAATAGACAATCATTTAATCGCCAAAAAGGTGTGGTATTGATTGTGGCTTTAGTATTTCTTGTTGCCTTAACCGCTGTTGCTGGTGCCTTGATGCAAAATTCCACGTCAGATATGAAAATGTCAGGCGCAAGCGAAGAGAAATTGGTTGCGACGCAAGAAGCAATTAGTGCAAGTGATGAAGTGATTTTTCGACAAGTTAATGCGGGCACTGGCAATAACAAATTTGCCTCCCCGATAGTACTATTTAAGGCGGAGAGTTTTCGCGATGTTAGTGCTACGTTAACGGTGACAAATACAGATACTGATACAGCGGCGACTATTAATATTGCCAACAACGAACTTGAGCTCGAATCTGATTGCCCCCACTCCAGATCAGCTTCATCAGCGCAAGTATTCACTTGTAATGTGTTACGTGTGCAAGTGGTCCGAAAATATGGACGAACAAATACCAATATAGTTGAAGTAAACAGCGGAGTTGCACAACAACTTTTGCGATAATTAATTGGTATTTCAGCTTAATACTGGAGTAAGAATCATGAAGAGAATTTTGGCCGTAAGCCTATTGCTTTTAGTATCCAATATATCATACAGCGAAGATATTGAACTGTATGTCAGTGATGCTGTTAAACAAGCAGCTAAAAAAGCAAAAGTCCTAATAATATTTGATAATTCAGGCAGTATGGGAACATTGCATGATGTCAAAACTCCCTACTTACCCGATGATGCAGAAACCCCTCCCTATTACGAACCTGATGGCTCTTCAAATGCCTACAATGATGATGCTACTTATTTTAATAAAGGCGGGGCGGATGGTGCTTCATCAATTCCAGATAGTCCCAGTGATGGGCGTCGATTTTTAGCTGCCATCAATAGTTGTGAAAGCTCTAAAGCCGTGCTTACTAAGTATGGTTTTTATACCGGTCATATTCGAGAATACAATATGAAAGGGAATTCCGGCACGTGGGATGAAATTCGAGATAATAATGGTTTAAATATTGAAGTGCTTGATTGTGAGGAAGATGTTGCTGAGGTAGGTCCGGATGGTGAATTTGTTAAGCCACTAACCGGTAGTGTTAAAAATGTAGATGCGCTACCAACGGGCTACCCTGCAGACGAGCTGGGCACTAAACAAAATCCGATTTATCATACCAATGATCCGGCAAAATTAAATGTTTCATGGACTGGTCCTTTGGTGACATTATATACAGCCAATTATTTACGTTGGTACCATAGCACCACAGTCGATACCGTGTCTGAAACATTACTTGAGTCGGCTAAACGTAGTATTACCAATGTTATTGAAACCTCCGATGGCATTGAGTTTGGGCTTGAAATATTTAATTATGATGATGGTGATAGTGCCAGCGATCCTAATGGTGGCCGAGTGGTAGCTGGCATTCGGGAAATGACGGCTAGTAATCAAACAAGCCTATTAGATATTATTGATAACCAAATATCGGCGCAAACATGGACCCCATTATGTGAGTCTGTCTACGAAGCCTCGCAGTACTTTGCTGGCAATGGGGTTGAGTTTGGTGATGACGATGAAAGTCAGCCGCCAAGTTATAAGGCCAATGAACCACCGGCAGATAGCTTAGTTATCAATGGCGACAATAAATATATCGCACCTTTTAATGAATGTAGTGATCAAGCATATATCATTTTAATCACAGATGGTGCTCCTACCTATGATTCTGCTGCTAATAGTAAAATATTGTTAATGAAAACTAAGGTGCAAAAAAAGGATGAAAATGGCGCTTTGATTTTAGATGTAAATGGCGATCCTATATTGGTAGAAAAATCGTTTAGTACCAGTGATAGCGAATTTGACAGCACAATTTACAATGACGATAAGGTCGCTAATAGCTATTTACCTGCATTGGCTGGTTGGCTTAATCATTATGATGTAAACCTTAATTTAGATGGCGAGCAGCACGTATCTACCCATACCATTGGATTTAGTGATGGTGCTAAAGATGCAGCAGGCTTATTAGAACAAACCGCATTACGTGGTGGTGGGGATTATTTTGTTGCCGCAGACGAGTTACAGTTAACTCAAGCTTTACAGGCAACATTAAGAAATTTAACGCCTTCTAACGACAGTCTAACTTCGGTTTCTGTGGCGGCCAATAACTTTGACCGTACGGAAACATTAAATTCAGTTTATTACGCCATGTTCGAACCGAAAAACGGGCCTCGTTGGCAAGGAAATTTGAAAAAATATAAAGTTGTTGATGGTGTTCAAATCGGAGTGAACAGTGTTGCTGCACTTGATGCAACATCTGGACACTTTTCAACCTTAGTAAAAAGTTATTGGTCGAATGAAGTCGATGGTAATTTGGTGGCACAAGGGGGTGTAGCTGATTGGTATCTAGATAAAAATCCTGAAACACAAAGAAGCATTTATACGGATACCGCCGGAAATAATACCCTTTTGGCAGATTTTAGTCGCGATAACTTTGAAAGTTTTTACGGTGATGCGAGCAAATTGGCAACTGCATTAGGCGTCGCTGGCTTTAAGGATGCTGATGGAAATTCTATCGAAAGTACTGCAATAAATGAAATGCTACATTGGGGGATGGGCATGGATGTTGATGATGAAGATAATGACAAAAGTATTACCGATATTCGCTCAGATGTTTTTGCCGATCCTCTACATTCAAAGCCCTTAGTGGTGAATTATGGCGATAGCATACGCATCGTTATAGGGACTAATGCAGGTGTCTTGCATATGTTTGAAGATAGCGGTGCAACGGTAAAAGAAAATTGGGCATTTATGCCGCATGAATTCCTTTCTAATATTCAAGTGTTAAGAAACAATTTTTCATCAGTTGATAAAGTGTATGGAATTGATGGTGAAATCACCTCACATATAATGGACCTTAATGGTGATGGCATCATAAATGGTAGTGACAAGGTCTGGATATTTTTTGGTTTACGCCGTGGTGGGGCATCATACTACGCAATGGATATCTCTGACCCGAGTAAACCCAAGTTAATGTGGCATATTGATCCCAGTAAAGACGGCTTTAGTGAACTAGGGCAAACATGGTCTAAGCCCAAAATAGGCTATTCGAAATTAAATGTTACTGGTACTGGGGTTAATGCTGTTGCCGCGCCAGTATTATTTTTCGGTGGTGGCTACGATACCAATAAAGACAATGATAATGTTGGTACTGCAGATAATGAAGGGCGTGCAATTTATATGGTTGATGCCGCCACGGGGGCACTAAAGTGGAGTATGGCTCCAACTGGCGGAACAACTACATATGCTGGTACTGATAGTATAGTTTCTGCCATTGCTACGCTAGATAGCGATGGTGATGGCCTAACCGATAGATTATATACGGGGGATACTGGGGGTAATGTTTGGCGCGTAGATATGCCTGGTGCTTCACCAAAAAGCGCTGAGTCTCCTTGGACTGTATTTAAATTAGCCTCTTTAGCGGGTGATATTAATAGCACAGATCTTCGATTTTTCAACGAGGCTGCGGTTGTTCGCACATTTATTAATGAAACCATTGAAACAATAGTCACTGATAAAGATGGGCAAACAACCAAGATAGCGAGCCATCAAGAGAAACCCTACGATGCTATTTTGTTAGGCAGTGGGGATAGGTCCAACCCAGTAGGTATAGATACTAATGATACTTTTTTTATGCTTAAAGATGAGCATATAAAAACACAGTCATTTTATAGTGCAGCAGTGCCGGAGTTCCCAACCACGATTTTAAAAGCAGGTCTCGCTAATTATACGGATAATCCGTTTGCAGAAACTTTAACGACTCAAGCACGGGAAACGCTTGAAATTGCAGTCAGTAACAAATCCGGCTGGTATATAGATTTGGAGCTAGACGGAGAAAAGAGTACAGCCGCCGCTATCGTTATTAACGGAGTGGTATACTTTACCACCTACTCACCACCATCTAGCAATGAACTTATAAATTGTAAACCTCCATCGGGTAGTGGTTGGTTGTATGCCGTTGATTTGGCTCTAGGTACGCAAATTTACAATTGGCAAAGCGAAGACTCAGACAATCGTGATGATAGAATAGCCTTGATCAGCGAACAGTTCTTGGGGGCACCAACATTAATTGTATTACCAGATGATGATGGTGACTCTGAAACGGTTGATGATACGGTCGGGAATATTATTGTCGGGCGAAAAATAATTCCGGTTGGCTTTTCATTACAAACCATGCGAACTTATCTTTATATTAGGGAGGAATAATAGTGAATAATGCAAAACACAGAAAGGGCTTTACATTAATCGAGTTGTTAATCGCAGTTGCTATCGTTTCGATTCTAGCGGCTATAGCGATTCCGTCATATACTGACTTTGTTGCGCGCTCAAACCGCACAGAAGCTCAGCGAGAATTATTAAGAATAGCAAATATGCAAGAGCAATTTTATGTTGATACAAGAGCGTATACAGCTGATATGAAAGCGTTAGGACTAGATGATGACCCCTTTGTTACTGAAAATGCTTACTATAGTATTGATGCAACACTTGCAAACGGAAGTTTTGTGTTAACGGCAACAGCACTTGAACCGCAAAAATCAAATGACAGCAACTGTCAGGTGTTATCTGTTAGCAACACCGGACAAAAATTACCGGCCGATGTCTGTTGGGAGCAATAAAATGAAAAATATAATATTTGTGGTTACTTTACTACTATTGACTAATGCAAGTTTCAATGTGGCTGCAGCTAATATAGTGGTAAAAAAGTACAAGGTTGACGTTAAATGCCATATCGAATTGGTTGGTGGTAAGCAGTTGATTTACTTTGCTAGCGTGAAAGAAAGTCAGGTCAATAAACTTGTTGATACCCTAGCTAATCGCAAAGTCCCAACGCCTTTTTCTAAAGAGAGGCAGCAAGTGTATCAGGCATTTGAGTGTGTGTTGTTAAAGGCTAAGTTTAACTCTGTCAAAGCGAATCAGCTATTTGACGCGCAACCTCGTTAATAGTCTGTTCGCCTAAATAATCTTGCTCAGTGAAAAGTGAAAGTGAAAGTGATTTTATTTTATAACTGTGCCCAATAATTGTTGGGCATATATTAACTACAAGAAACTTCGGTACCATTTCTATTTTCATCTTTACCGTCATTGTCTGTATCCGCAGTTGTGTATACCCGACCTGACAGAGATATTTCTACGCCACGCGATAAATTACTATTACCTTTAGGGCAATAACTGAAGTTGCTATTACCCCCAGCAACTAACCGGCCCGTTGGCGCAAAAATAATAAGACCTTGACTGAATGTTAACGTGTCACCGCTAGCAATTTTTCCTTTAACTTTAACCAACTCTTCATTTACGCTGTCATAAGTCTTATTGTTGACTAAGGTACTTTCATTATTGATAAAGACACTTAATTCATTTTGCCAGTTGTCGCTGCAAGTGGTACCGTTTAACGGGCAAAGGGTGACATTTTTACCACTATTGATAGCACTGTTTCTTGCTGTTAATACCAAGCGATGCATTTCACTTATTTCATTATCAACTCTTAATTTTACTATAAACTGACCTAAACTGGGTCCAGCAATGGCTGTTAATATTCCAATAATAGCAATGCCAATAAGTAACTCAACAATAGTAAAGCCTTTGATTAATTTTTTATTTTGAGATTTTTTAATAGATAACTTAGACACAAGGACCACTTTAGTGAAGATTAATGTTTTACTTATAACATTGTTGCTTAAGCTCAGCTAGGAAAGTTTGTTTAAATCATCGGTGCTAATGACAGCCTTGATATCAGGGATATTCACTTTTTCTTCACCCACTTGTTAAAGCGAGTGCTTTACTGTTCTGTTATTTTAGCTAATCGCTATGTCGTAAATTCTGTTTGTTGTTAACTTGATAAGGCATACACAAGGATTAAATACAACTGAGCGGGTGTTAAAATAATGCATACTAAACCCATCATAATATAATAATAAACATTAAAAAAAGCTTACAAAAAAAAGTGAATTAAAAACATTTTATTTTAACCCCTGTGCGCCTGACATTCTTGCCGTTAGTTTTATTGGCTGCGCTAACATAGGCTCTACCTGAATTTCTTACAACAATACCTCGGTTTTTATCATTATGGTATTCAGGGCAATAACTAAAAGTAGCGTTCTGTCCCCAGCCTAATAAATGCCCTGTTGGAGCATAGGTTAAGCCGATACGTGTTTTGCCATATTGTAGTTTATCTCCAGCTTTTATTGCGCCTTTTTGAGCGATAAGTTGTTCATCCAGTGCTGGTTCATATACTTTATTATTGTTAATGTCAGTAAATACACTCAGCTCTTGGTGCCATAAGTTTTTACATTTTCCTTGGCTATTTAACGGGCATAAAGTCACGCTAGTGTTATTACTTAAGGCGCTATTTCGAGTTATTAAAATGAGACGATGCAGGGTAGATATTTCATTGTCTACGCGGGTGTAAACAATGAAATTATTTAGGCTAGGAACACCAATGGAAAACAAACTGAGCATTATAGCTAGCCCAACCATAGTTTCGATAATCGTAAATCCATTATACTTTGACACTACAACCATTCCTTAGTTGAATAAACTTTTCAGTGCTAGGTATAGTCAAAAATATTGTAATTTACCAAACTAAATTAATTAACCTTCATATATTGTTGGAATTTCTGAGCGCTTATGTTGCGTTTTCATATAGATAGAAATTATTTTTTTTTCGATTAATTTATCTGTGTTCTTACCTTCTAAAAAATCATCTAATTGGTCGTAACTCATGCCTAATGCATCTTCATCTTTTTTACTAGGTGTTAATTCTTCTAAATCAGCAGTTGGGACTTTCTCGATTAACTGAGCCGGAGCACCTAAACTGCTGGCAAGTTGCCTAACTTGTCGTTTAGATAAGCCAAATAAAGGTGCTAAATCGCAAGCCCCGTCACCCCATTTTGTAAAAAAACCGGTAATATTTTCTGCTGAGTGATCTGTGCCTAGTACCAAAGCGCCTAATATGCCAGCAATATGATATTGCATGACCATGCGAGTGCGGGCTTTGACATTACCTTTGGAAAAATCTACTTGTGCAGCATTGGCGGTTAAAAGATCAGCTGCTTGTAATGCACGTATGGTTTCAGTATGTATACCCTCTGTGCCTGCAAAGATATTAGTGGTTAGACTATGACTAGGCTTTATAAACTCAAGTGCAAGTTGAGCGTCATCTTCATCTGCTTGTATATCAAAGGGAAGTCTAATAGCAATAAACTTATATGCCGGTTGATTTTCAGCGTTTTCGTTATTCAAAG
Source organism: Colwellia sp. MB02u-10 (assembly GCF_014077185.1). Lineage (NCBI taxonomy): Bacteria > Pseudomonadati > Pseudomonadota > Gammaproteobacteria > Alteromonadales > Colwelliaceae > Colwellia > Colwellia sp. MB02u-10. Next base: position 8,286 of record NZ_JACGVK010000131.1, on the reverse strand, counting down.
CGTCAACAGCGAGTTGAGCTAAACGCCCGCAAGTAGAGGAATCAACGCCACCACTTATACCTAAAACAAGAGATTTAAGCCCCGATTGTATTAATTTCTTTTTGATAAAATTAACTCGACGTTCAATTTCAAACGCAGCATCAATTTCAGGTAATACTTTCATTTCATTGATTATTGCCTGGGCGCTCATGATATTTCCTTCTAGAGTATGTGGCATGTTACTTTTAAGCTGACTTATTGCAGCAGGTACATCTAGTGTAACAAAGTCTATCTTCAATTAGAATTTTTGCACTATAGGTATAAGTTAATTCTGTGTACAATTACTTGATATTCAGTTGCGATGTAGATAATAATAATTATCAGTAAAATGCTGACGCGTAAATCAACCTATAGGCTGTAAAATGAAAAAGATAGAAGCAATAATTAAACCATTTAAAATGGATGATGTACGTGAAGCGCTAGGCGAAATTGGTGTGACGGGAATGACAGTATCAGAAGTTAAAGGCTTTGGACGTCAAAAAGGGCATACAGAGCTTTATCGTGGCGCAGAATATATGGTGGATTTTTTGCCAAAAGTAAAATTGGAAATAGTCGTGAAGAAAGAAAATGTTGAACGCTGTGTAAACACCATTTTAGAAACAGCACAAACAGGAAAAATTGGTGACGGTAAAATTTTTATAACAGATGTTGAAAGGGTGATACGAATTCGTACGGGAGAAGAAGACGAAGAAGCTATCTAGCGTAACCTGTTAAAAAAATACCAGCACTAAGCTGGTATTTTATGTTCAGGTTTTTCTCTCAAATACCCTGTCTTTCGAGGGATTAGTATATTCCTATACGCTCGATGAACGGTATGTCGTGCTCATATCGATGTGAAAGAACGACGATATTCATAAAAACCAAAGTGTTACTTAGCAACTCGTGGGTTGTTAGGATAATTTGCCGCTAAAACTTGTTTGGCATTAATTTGTAAATCATTCAAGCCTAATTTCCCATAACAGGCAATCATAATTTCTAATGCTTCTTCCGTTTCTGGGCTAGGAGAAAAATATTCAACAATATATTTTCCTCGGTTAGCAGAAGAAACATAGGCTTCACGTTTTAAGTAATAGCGCGCAACCGATAACTCATATTTTGCTAGGCGTGATTTAATGGCAATCATACGTTGGCGAGAGTCTGCAGCATATTTACTGTTAGGATACTTCTCTAATACTATTTTTAAATCATTGAATGCAGCGTGCGCCGCCGTAGGATCACGGTCTGAACGGTCTATTCCTGCTAAACTTTGGAATAAATTTTCTTGGGTAGCAACATTGATTAAGGCACGCATATAATAGACATAGTCTAAGTTTGAATGCGCAGGGTTTAATCGTAAAAATCTATCGGTAAGTGCTAATCCCTGTGCTGCATCACCGCTTTTGTAATAAGCATAAATTAAATCTAATTGTACTTGATGAGAGATTGGCCCATAAGGATATCGAGAATCTATCGCAGATAAAATTTGGATCGCCTTTTGATATAAGCCATTATCAAGCGATGATCTAGCATCAGAGAATAATGCTTGAGCTGACTTATCTGGCACCTTCTGAATATCTCTTTCACTTGTTCCTGAACAGCCTGTTAATGCTAACACTAGCGCAAGGCACATTATTTTTATTGTCACTTTTTCCATAGACTTCAATATCACTACTTTGTTTTAGTTAAAATAAATATCTTCCTCACTATAATTATAATTACTTAATGTAATTGCTTTAGCAAAGAGGTAAAATAAACAATAGCATTCTAACCTAGCAATCCTGCCTTGCACAGTGCTAATTAATAGAGAGTTTGATGGCTGAGATAATTCAACACCGGGATACGGTTCCCGAATCATGCTTAGGTAAACGTTTCGACCAGACTTTGGCGGTAATGTTCCCTGATTATTCACGTTCACGGTTAAAAGAATGGATTTTAGCCGGTCATATTACGGTTGACGGCCTAGTTGTCGATAGACCACGAGAAAAAATGTTTGGTGGTGAAGAAGTAGCCATTGATACGAAAGTTGAGAGCGAAGTACGCTTTCAAGCACAAGATCTACCTTTAAACATAGTCTACGAAGACGATGATATTTTGGTCATCAACAAGCCTGCCGGCTTTGTAGTACATCCTGGCGCAGGTAACCCCGATGGCACGGTTTTAAATGCCTTACTACATCACTGCCCGCAGTTAGATGTTGTGCCTCGTGCTGGTATTGTTCATCGTTTAGATAAAGATACTACGGGATTAATGGTGGTGGCAAAAACGATTGCTGCTCAAACTAACCTAGTTGAATCACTACAAGCGCGTGAAATTACCCGTGAATATGAGGCTATTGCCAGTGGTATTATGACCGCAGGTGGTTTGGTTGATCAGCCTATTGGTCGTCACGCGACAAAACGTACTCATATGGCGGTTACTTTTTCAGGTCGCCCTTCGGTAACGCATTATCGTGTGATGGAAAAGTTTAGGTTACATACCCGTTTACGTTTACGTTTAGAAACGGGTCGAACCCATCAGATTCGTGTTCATATGGCTCATATTACTCATGCACTGGCGGGTGATCCCGTTTATGGCGGCCGTCCGCGTCCTCCAAAAAATGCCTCTGAAGAGTTACGCGAAATGTTACAACAATTTAAGCGCCAAGCCTTACACGCGGCAATGTTATCTTTATATCATCCAATAACAGGTGTGCAAATGACATGGCATGCTGATGTACCTGAAGATATGGTAGCGTTAGCTGATATGTTGCGTAAAGATACCAAAATTCATCTTATCGATAGTGATTACTAACTCATCTAGTAACTTACAATGCATTAAATGGCCAACAGAACGTGTGTTGGCCTTTGCTACTACTCGCTTAATCCCCAGCAAAGATCAATTATCTAAACATTCAGCGCATTTATTATCAAATAGTACTAACACAGAAAAATTTCAAGCAGAGTTTGATGCTTTTAATCTAGGCGATCATGTGGGTGATTGTCCTCGTACTGTGGCCGGTAATAGAAGCTCGTTACTTGATTACCTGCCAGCCATGACAAAAATTCAATGGTTAGAGCAGGTTCACGGTAATAATGTCGTTGTTGTTGAAAAACATCAAAATACGCCTATTGTCGCTGATGCGGCAATAACACATAGTCAGCACATCGCTTTAGCCATAATGACCGCCGATTGTTTACCTATTTTGTTATCAAACAAAGATGGTAGCGAAATTGCTGCCATTCATGCAGGTTGGCGACCACTAGCAGCAAATATAATCGAACGAACCATTAGAAAAATGCATAGTGCTGCCGATGAGATTTTTGTATGGATGGGCGCTTGTATTGGTCCTCAAGCTTTTGAAGTTGGGCAAGAGGTGAAGCAGGCGTTCTGTCAAATGTCAGTAAAATTCGAACCTGCTTTTGAAGCTGTGGCACTTTTAAATGATGGCAGAGCAGAGGTAAAGTTTCTGGCCAATTTGCAGTTAATCGCCGAGTTACAACTCTTGGCATTAGGGGTTGCCAACATCACTAAAGTTGCAGACTGTACTTATAAGCATAGCGGTAAGTACTATTCTTATCGCAGAGACGGAAAAACTGGGCGTATGGCTAGCGTTATATGTATAGATACACTCTAGTAAAAATTATCCCTTATAATAATATTATTATTTAAAAGTGTTCTTTTGACTTAGGTTAAAGGTTTAACGATAATTTTCTTGAAAACCCTCCTTAGTGTCCTTATATCATAGGTAACTAAACTGTAAGCCAAGTAACATGGTATTAGGAGAACATGAATGCGTTTAGAAAAATTTACCCAGACTTTTCAAGTAGCAATATCTGATGCACAATCCATCGCATTAGGTAAAGATCATCAATTTATTGAGCCAATACATTTAATGCTTGCGCTATTAAATCAAAGCACCAGCAGTATTATTCCCTTATTAAAAAGTGCCGGTATCAATGTGCGAACGTTAAGAGCGCAAGTTGAAGGGGCTCTCGAAGAATTAGCACATGTGTCTGGCACAGGCGGTGAAGTGCAGTTATCGTCTGCAATGGGTAATATTTTAAATCTTTGTGATAAATTTGCCCAAAAGCATGGCGACAAATTTATCTCCTCAGAAATATTTATGCTAGCTGCGTTACAAGATAAAGGTACGTTAGGTCAAATCCTTAAAGGTTTAGGGGCGAGTGAACAACGTATACAAGACGCGATAGTTCATATTCGTGGTGGTAAAAATGTTGATGATGCTAACGCCGAAGAAGTGCGTCAAGCATTGGATAAATACACCATTGATTTAACCGAACTAGCAGAGCAAGGAAAGTTAGATCCAGTTATTGGTCGCGATGATGAAATCAGGCGTACCATTCAGGTATTACAGCGCCGCACTAAAAATAACCCGGTATTAATTGGTCAGCCAGGCGTTGGTAAAACTGCGATTGTTGAAGGCCTAGCTCAACGCATTGTCGATCATGAAGTACCAGAAGGTATTCGAAATAAACGCGTATTGTCACTTGATATGGGCGCACTCGTTGCCGGCGCTAAATATCGTGGAGAATTTGAAGAACGTCTTAAAGCGGTACTCAGTGAATTAAGCCAGTTAGAAGGGCAAGTCATCTTATTTATTGATGAACTACACACTATGGTTGGCGCTGGTAAAGGTGACGGTGCTATGGACGCCGGTAATATGTTAAAGCCAGCGTTAGCACGCGGTGATCTGCATTGTGTTGGCGCTACTACATTAGATGAATATCGCCAATATATTGAAAAAGATGCCGCACTGGAACGACGTTTTCAGAAAATTATAGTAGATGAACCCAGTGTTGAAGATACCATTGCTATATTACGTGGTCTTAAAGAGCGCTACGAACTCCATCATAATGTTGAAATAACAGATCCCGCTATTGTTGCCGCAGCAACCTTATCTCATCGCTATGTTAGCGACCGTCAATTACCCGATAAAGCTATCGATCTTATTGATGAAGCGGCTTCTAGTATTCGTATGCAAATGGATTCTAAGCCAGAGAATTTAGACCGATTAGAAAGGCGTTTAATCCAGTTGAAATTGGAACAACGGGCTTTATCAAAAGATTCTGATCCGGCCTCTAAAAAACGCTTGGACCTAATTTCTGATGAAATCGCCACTTGCCAAGTCAGTTATGACGAATTAGATGAAGTATGGAAAACCGAAAAAGCCGCACTACATGGCACACAAGCGATTAAAACTGATTTAGAGCACGCTCGTATTGAACTTGAAGCGGCTCGTCGCGTTGGCGATCTTAATACCATGGCCGAGTTACAATATAGTCGCATCCCTGATATTGAAAAACAGCTCGATCTTGCTAGCCAAGCAGAAATGCAAGAAATGACCTTGCTACGAAACAAAGTGACTGACGTAGAAATAGCTGACGTGTTAAGCCGAGCTACCGGTATTCCGGTAGCAAAAATGCTCGAAGGTGAATGTGATAAATTATTGCAAATGGAGGATAACCTGCACAAACGTGTTATTGGGCAATCAGAAGCAGTAGTTTCAGTATCAAATGCTATTCGTCGTTCAAGGGCAGGTTTGGCAGACCCAGATCAACCCATAGGATCATTCCTATTTCTTGGGCCTACCGGTGTAGGTAAAACAGAATTAACTAAAGCTTTAGCCCACTTTCTTTTTGATAGTGAAGATTCATTGGTGCGAGTTGATATGTCAGAGTTTATGGAGAAACACTCTGTTGCGCGTTTAGTGGGGGCGCCTCCAGGTTATGTCGGTTATGAGGAAGGTGGTTATTTAACTGAAGCGGTGAGACGTAAACCCTATTCTGTTATTTTACTTGATGAAATTGAAAAAGCGCATCCTGACGTTTTTAATATTTTACTCCAAGTATTAGATGACGGACGCTTAACCGACGGGCAAGGGCGTACGGTCGACTTTAAAAATACTGTTATTATTATGACCTCAAACATTGGCTCAGAGATTATTCAGGAATATGTTGATGACAGCCAATATCCGCAAATGAAAGCTCGGGTGATAGCAGAACTTGGCAATCACTTCAAGCCAGAGTTTATTAATCGGGTCGATGAAACCGTAGTGTTTCATCCTTTACTTGCTGAGCAAATTAAAAGTATCGCGAGTATTCAAATATCGTCGCTAACTAAGCGATTAGAAGAACGTGATATAACCATGACATTATCAGAAGAAGCATTATCTTTTGTTGCGGCGGTAGGCTTTGATCCGATTTTCGGTGCTAGACCTTTAAAACGCTCTATTCAACAAGAAATTGAAAACCCTTTAGCACATAAATTATTGGCTAACGAGTTTTCCGCTGGTGATCATATATTTGTTGAGCTGGTTGATAATAATTTGCATTTCATCGTTAAAGCTTAATAGCGTTATCGTAAACTAATATACCTTAGATGCAGGCTGACAATGTGTACTGATTTAATCAGTACAGTAAACCTCAGCCTGTTTTCTATTCATCGTTAACTGTTGCTGTTTTTCTAATGTAGTTAATATCTCTACACTACCTTGCCCACCTTTAAATTGAACGTTATCAAAGTTGGCTAATGTTGTTATATTTTCGCGAGCAGTTAAACACCTCTCATCATTAAGCTCATTGTTAACATTACTTTCCTCACTACTATCACCCAAAGTATTATTTTGTAATTCTAAAGACTCATCACTACTTGCTTCATCAATAATGACTGAATATTTTTTATTATTCGACATACTAATTTCGATATAGTCATCACGGTCTGGCTGATGTTGGCTAAAATGAACGACATTGTGTTCGTCGAACCAACGATAAACTGTCATTTTTTCAGCTGCAAAGACATCAAAAGACACTAATGTGACTAAACAGAATGACAAGGTTTTAATGTGCATAATGATACCTATCCATAAGTTAATACTTAATTACCCTATTATTAGCATAATAAGCTAAAACAATAGTCACTAGCGACTATTCTGTAATCACTATAATCTTTATAACAACACCAAGACCAGTTTACAAATGTTGGCTAGTTTTATTAATCATTCATGGGTACTACAGCTAACGTTAATAATTAAACTTATGCTAGATTAGAGGCCTCTATTCATATTAACCTATTTCGGTTTTACTTATGCCAGACAAACATAATGACAATTCGCTACAAACTCGTGGTATTTATCTTTTACCCAATTTATTAACCACTGCAGGACTTTTTTCTGGGTTTTATGCCGTCGTATCATCAATGAATGGGCATTTTATTAGTGCTGCGATTGCTATCTTTATTGCGATGATTTTCGATGGTTTAGATGGTCGAGTTGCACGAATGACTAATACTCAAAGTGAGTTTGGCGCAGAATATGACAGTATGGCTGATATGTTGTCATTTGGCATAGCACCAGGAATAGTGGCATATAATTGGGCGCTTTCAAGTTTTGGCAAGTTTGGTTGGTTAGCCGCCTTTGTTTATGTTGCTTGTGCAGCATTGCGTCTTTCACGCTTTAATACCCAGGTTGGCATTGCCGACAAACGTTATTTTCAAGGCTTAGCTAGCCCAGCCGCCGCAGGCGTTGTTGCTAGCCTTATTTGGGTGGGGAGCGAATATAAAATTAACGGTCAAGACTATGGTTATCTTGTCGGAATTATTACCATCATACTTGGCTTGTTAATGGTGAGTAACTTTAGATACAACAGCTTTAAAGAAGTTGACTGGAAAGGTAAGGTAAATTTTGTTGTTGTATTATTAATAGTGCTCGCCTTTGTGGTTATTGCATCAAGTCCTGAAAATATCCTGCTTATTATATTTGGTTTGTATGCTTGTTCAGGGCCATTTACCACTATCCGTTCAGTCAAGAAATTGAAATTAGAGCATGTAGTGGGTGACGATCAAGATGCAGATTTTCACCGTTATAGTGAAGATAAAGCGATGGATGCCGAAAAAGTAGCGGAAGAGGAGACTAAATCAAAAAAAGAGCCGGAAAAATAAAGCTAATTACCCTATATAAACCATGCTTACACATTTATTACTCAGTCGCTTTATTACTTCTAAGTATAATCTAAGTCTAAAAAGCGTAACATATAAGATTAAAGCAGCATTATTGAGCGCTTATTTTATCTTATTAGAACGAAAAAACAACGACCTGCTCAATTAAAAAGCAAGCAAACATTTAATCGCAATTTAATTGATATTAAGTGTTGACGTGAAGCCAGAAATCTCTAGAATGCGCTCCAGTTCCAAGGGGTAACCCAAACGAACGGTTTTAATGAGTTATCTAATCTAGTCTAAGCTGATTAAGTTAACTTAACGTTTTAAAAGTGA
>NZ_JACGVK010000129.1:0-318 GCF_014077185.1 Colwellia sp. MB02u-10 | reverse complement strand
AATTCTGTCGTGTCACTCTATTCCGACTAAGGATAAAGTAACTACATAAAACGTATTATTTAAACCCGAAGATTTAAATGATACTTATTTTTGTGTGACATCATATTAAGCTGTTTTTTTGTTACGTTCTTTCCGAAGAAATAGGTAACTATGTAAAATCAACGTTAATGTGAGTGTCCACACAAATTGCATGATAACTAATTGTTAAAGAAAGCTAGTTTATCTCCAAGGAGATAACTAACCGATACAGAATCTCATTCGCTCTATACCGTAAAGTAATTCGTTGCTGCAGGCCTTGCCTGAAGCGAGATGCGCATT
>NZ_JACGVK010000128.1:0-248 GCF_014077185.1 Colwellia sp. MB02u-10 | reverse complement strand
GCGACTGCCAGCGCGAATGTAAGCACTAAAGCGATCAGCATCAGTGGTATTACGGCAAGCAACAAAACCTACGATGCAAACACCGACGCGGTCCTTGATGTCTCGGGTGCCGCAGGCTGGATCGCCGGGGATGTTGTTACGGTGGCGAGCACGGGTACCTTTGATACTAAGCATGCGGGTACCGGTAAGACGGTTAACCTGAGCGCTACCAGCTATGGCGGCGCGGATAACACGAACTACAGCATCAC
>NZ_JACGVK010000127.1:0-218 GCF_014077185.1 Colwellia sp. MB02u-10 | reverse complement strand
ATAACTAATTGTTAAAGAAAGCTAGTTTATCTCCAAGGAGATAACTAACCGATACAGAATCTCATTCGCTCTATACCGTAAAGTAATTCGTTGCTGCAGGCCTTGCCTGAAGCGAGATGCGCATTCTACGCACCTGGGTTTTAATGTCAACGTTTTATTTGGTTTTTTTAAACTTTCTTTTCAGAAGATTCAAACTCACTTTTAAAACGTTAAGTTAA
>NZ_JACGVK010000126.1:0-211 GCF_014077185.1 Colwellia sp. MB02u-10 | reverse complement strand
AAGCGAGATGCGCATTCTACGCACCTGGGTTTTAATGTCAACGTTTTATTTGGTTTTTTTAAACTTTCTTTTCAGAAGATTCAAACTCACTTTTAAAACGTTAAGTTAACTTAATCAGCTTAGACTAGATTAGATAACTCATTAAAACCGTTCGTTTGGGTTACCCCTTGGAACTGGAGCGCATTCTAGAGATTTCTGGCTTCACGTCAAC
>NZ_JACGVK010000125.1:0-53363 GCF_014077185.1 Colwellia sp. MB02u-10 | reverse complement strand
CTAAAAAGTGGACGATGCCGATAAGAAATTGGAAAACGGCCTTGAATCGTTTTATGATTGAATTTGAAGACCGTTTGAAAGATGTTATTTAAACCTGGCAGTTACACAAAATCTGTTACAGGGTCAAAATACAGCCCGAAGTTTGGTGTTTCACTTTGATATTCATTTGCCTCCACGCCAATATAGGCAAACTGTTACTTGTTATCTAGGTAGTCAATAACAACTTCATGATGGTCTTTTGTTTTAAACTTGTTAAACACATGCTCAATATTACCTTGTTCATCAATTAGAAAGCTTGTTCTTACCACGCCCATATTCTCTTTACCCATAAATTTCTTTAACTGCCATACATAGTACTTTTCACAAACAGCATGATCTTCATCAGCAAGCAGGGTGAAGTTCAGCTCTTGTTTATTAATGAAGTTTGTTAGTTTCTTTGGTGTGTCAGGGCTAATACCAAGAACTACAACATTGTGTGCATCTAATTCAGCTTTAGTATCTCGTAACCCTTGAGCCTGAAAAGTGCAACCTGGCGTTGAAGCGCGTGGATAAAAGTAGATTAGTACTTTCTTTCCTTGCAGCTCAGAGAGCGTAACTGGATTATTGTCTTGGTCATTTAGAGTGAAATTTGGTGCAGCTTGTCCGGGTTCGATTGCCATAAAATTTGTCCTTATCTCAATGTTTGCATAGACGGTGACTTATCCCCGTCCTATTTGGTACATTTTTAATCTGCTAAAGATGGCTACTTTAGGTGGTTAAAAATGTCTTGTCTAGAGTAAACACTAGGTAGGATGATCTTTATCTAAATTTACCGTCAATCACATTGTCTGGTCGCGTTCTCACAACCTTGACCATAGCCATTTCTCTTTCATAAACTGGCAGTATTTCATTAACTATTGTGCCATAAAACAGCGCTTGCTGCTTGAGCAGCAAGCGCTGTTTTATGGCTTTTAGCTGACTCGCTCTGCTCAACACGGTTATCGAGCGATTTAGCCTTCACCATGTCCTTTATATCTTCATGGTTACGAAGAGCACCTACCGACAGTTGTATCTGGATTATCAAAGTCCTAACGGTTTTGAATCAGTGGATAGAAAATTATAAATGGTTGCTTAACTAGGTGGACTGAATTTAGTTGACCACGTCAGTGAAAAGTGGCGCGTTATCACCGGCAATTAATGTTTTCATTTAAGCCTCTACAATAAGTTTGATTGAATTTTTTTTAGGCAACCCTGCACATCAAATTGTTCACACAATTGCAAGAAGTCGCTTTCAAGATGTTCGATACTGGTTTCTTCCATCAGCGCGATTAATATAGAGGCACTTATGTGATTGTTTTTCTGATTAATTTCAGATTTCAATGACGATATATCGATATTACGCGTCGCAAAAAATGCCGTAACAGCCTTTAAAATACCGGGTTGATCGATACCAGCATAATCAACCTGGTAATGATGAACATAATCTTGCTCTCGATAACCTGAGGTTCTTTTCATCATAGTGATCAACTCAAGTTCATGAGCGACAGCCGGTAATTTACTTTCTAATTGATGAATAGCTTTGTTGCTGCCGGTAAGCAGCATAATTAAGGTGAACTCTAGGCCAAATATTGCCATTCTACTGTCTAAGATATTACAGCCACACTCGCTGGCTAATTTGGTTAAGTCACTGACACTGCCTGTGCGATCTGGCCCCATTGCCGTTAATACTAAATATTCGCTCATCAATAAACCTAGCCATCATATTAAAAACGCTATTGTAACGCATGTCAGGCGACTAAAGCTAACAGCATGCTTAGTGTTTATTTTTACCTTTTAAAAAAACTAGATTTATTTACATAGGATAAAGTTAGTTACCCTAAAAATATAGAGAAAAGGCTGTAATGATCAGGGGTAATTAGGCGTGTATATTTATTTTATTTTGCCAGTGCCAGTGCCAGTGATAGTCCTGTTCTAATTAATTATGTTCTTAAAGCGCTGAGAGCAATATCCGCTGAAACGATAATAGGTTTATCTAAAGTGTTAGGCTGAACAGGACAAAGTGGGTTCGCGATATAGCCGTTCCACTTTAAAATAACGAGATTTTTGACGGTTAAAATAACAGGTAAAGCTAACTAATGTACATGCCGTTGAATTTACGATAATGTAAAAGAATATACCCGCTTATGCAGGATACATGGTTGCTTGGTGCCGGGTATATTATGACCAAACTGAATTGATACTCTAACTGAATTTTTAAATTTTGAAGAATTAATCATGGAGAATATATTATGAGTAAACCAGAACGTGCTTCAGATACCCCTTATGGCGTTGAAGTGGAGGCAAAAAAAAATTATTTTTGGTGTGCATGTGGTAAAAGTGAAAAACAACCTTTTTGTGACGGTTCACATAAAGGCTCTGACTTTACACCGGTAAAATATACGGCAAAAGAGTCCGGTAAAGTCTTTTTTTGTGGCTGTAAATCAACCAAAAATCAGCCTATGTGTGACGGTAGCCATAAGAGTAATTAATTCTAATTATAGTCGCACTTTGAATAGTTGGTTATTTTCGCTTTGCTTTGTAATCAACTTTTTATTTAAGGGGCTTTATAATGATGATGCATATAATTGAACATAGGGGTTGTTAATAGTACTTATATTTTTAATACCGTTAGCCGTAATGAAGCCGTTAGTAAGATCAGAAGTGCAGATCAGTAACCATCAACATACGTCACTATTTTACTATTTTTTATGATAAATATGCGGCAATATCTTGTGTTTGTATTTTCAGGCAAGTACCATGGTGCGCTGCTCAATTTAGCCCTATTACCATGAATTTGACGGCTTTTAAATAAATGAGATGATTTTGGGGAACTTAGCCCGGATTCAGTAATCAAAACGACGTTATTGATGTATTGCTTGAACTTTACGATGTTAACTTATCAGTTTGTCGTAATGACTAAAAATAATACTTATACCAATGGGTATTAATAAAACTAAACAAGCAAAATTAAATTAGAAAGATTCAGATTTGTATCCTCGGGAGTGTTAATGAATCGCAAGATATTTTATTTTTCATTATTAAGTGTCGCTGTTGCTAGCTGCGGTACTGTAAATAATAAGCAAGCGGTAGGCGATTTTGAATACGCGCAACAAAAAGAAGCAACAGCGTTAAAAATACCTGCAGGATTAGATAAACCTAAACAAGTTGAGACCTTTTTTGTTAGTGACGAAATAAACCATGAAGGTCCGATTGGTGGTGATGTAGATGTACGTGCACCTTCACTCGTTTTACCTATCGCGGCGTCAACACGCACAGAGAGCACTTCTGCTGCAGCAAAAGTATGGTTTGACCAAGTAATTGATGACGATGATCTAAAAAGTTTTATTTTAAAAGCCTTAAAAAGCCAGTTAACCACAGACAAAGTTGAATTAAAACAAGTAGACGATGAAGGTTTAGTTTTTGAGTCTGATTGGTATAACAAAGAAGTAGAAACAGGCACTTGGCCTTTTAAATCAATAGCAATATCGGAGAGTATTCGTTATCGCTATACACTTGAAAGTAAATCGCATGGTCGAAGTGTCGCGTTAATTGTTGAATTACTTGATTACATGAAAACAGATGCAGCCGGTGGCAGTAAAGTTATCGATATTATCGATCAACAACGTGCTGAAATGAATATGCTTAATGAAGTTATAGCGCAAGTTGATTTTCAATATCGTTTAAAACAGCAAGAAAATCGCTTATTACGTGCTAATCAAACCTTTGTTAGCTTAGGTGAGAATGCTTCTGGGGAGCCGGCCTATATTGTAGAAATGGATATAGAGCTATTCTGGTCTAATTTACCTTTATTTTTTGAAGATCATGGCTTTAGCATTACCGACCTTAATGAAACCACTAAAATTTATTATGTTGATTACGTAAAACCTGAATCTAGTCTGTGGGATAGTATTTGGGGAGATAGTATAGATGTTATAGATTTACCTAATGGTAAGTATAAATTTCAGCTAGAGAAAATGGCCGAAAAATCTGTTGTTACTTTATATGATGGTGAAGGTACAGCGTTATCTGAGGCAACTTTAGAGAAAATATTTAAGGTAATGGAAGCGGGCTTGTCATTTAAAGACGTTTTTTAATACTCAAATAATAGCAATGACTGTTACTTATAGAACAATAAAAAAACTCCGTTAATCGGAGTTTTTTATTTTATGGGTAATATCATTAGTCTTACCAACGGTTGCCATTTTATGAGGCGACTTTTGTGTTCTTGGTATGGTTTCTTTTAAATCGTTTAAACTTTTCTTACGTAAAGGTGTTTTTGCACTTTTTTGAAAAGTACTTAAATTACCAATTAAAATAGCTAATGCAATAATAACGATGACTGGGGCAATCCAGCCTTCATTTAACATGCTGGTCATAAATTAACGCTCCGCTTAAATGTGTAAATAAAATGGCTACAATACGCTCAATCATACTGATAATTAAACCTTTAATGATAGTTTCAAAAAGCGCTTAATAGTAAATAGCTAATACGAGTTAAGCATCAGCTACATTGACAATATAACGTTGATAAAGCTCAGGTAACAACGCGAGCAGTAAATTTTTACCTTGAATCTCACTATTTAATAATGTTTCTGCTAAAAGTGCTTCAGTATAAGCCTGTTGGTAGTGTTTAGATAATGGCAAGTATGAAAGATGCCATGGTTCTTGAGCAACACCGCCACGAAACTTATCGTAAGGTAAAAAGAAGCCATACGTTTTCGCATGTTCAGCTAGCCAAAGGGTTAAGGGATAGAAGTGCCCTGAAGCTTGGTATTCCCATGGCTCTAATGCTAAAGATTGCTCTGCGGGTAATAAATTTTTCGCATAAACGTCAATTTCACAGCCCCAATGATGGCGACTGGCTCCCGGCAGCGCAGAGAATAACATAATGGCGTGTATTTTTTCAGCTTCACTGAGTTGTTTAACCGCTAAAATTTGATTTGAGCCATCTTTAATGGCTGTTTTACCATAAAACTTATTTTGCCAAATCATGAGTTGTCGGTCAAAGCTGCGAAAGCCACTGGCAATACGCAACTCTATCCCGGCCTTTTTTGCGGCCAGCTGTAGTTGTTTGAATGCCGACAACATTTCAGTATGAATGCCAACATTAGGCGCTAGCCAATGAATATGACTTTCAGTTTTCCCGGTCAATATTAACTCAAGTTCTGACATTTTACGCATCGTTGGCTAAAACATTAACCAAGGTTTGATAGTAGACATCAGTTAATAAAATCAAGTCTTGTACCGCAACACATTCATTAACTTGATGAATAGTAGCATTACAAGGACCAAGCTCAACAAGCTGTGCGCCAGTAGGTGCAATGAATCGTCCATCTGAAGTGCCGCCACTGGTGGAAAGCTCGGTTGTTATATTGCAGCAAGTTTCAATCGCTTGTACAACAGAATCAACCAATGTACCTGGTTCTGTAATGAATGGCTTGCCGTTAAATATCCAGTTAATTTCAAAGTTTAATTGATGCCGAGTTAATAAGGCTTCAACTTTATCAACGATCATTTCGGCTGTTAATTCAGTGCTATATCGTAAATTGAATAATGCGGTTAAATGACCCGGCACGACATTGGTAGCGCCAGTGCCAGATTGAATATTAGACACTTGAAAACTCGTTGGTGGAAAATATTCATTACCATTATCCCAATGCATTTCGCTTAACTCGGCTAAAACCGGCATGGCCTTGTGAATGGGATTAATAACGTGATCAGGATAAGCCACATGCCCTTGTTTACCATGAACGTGTAATTCGCCAGAAATTGAACCACGACGGCCGTTTTTAACTATGTCGCCTAATTTATTGGTACTAGAAGGCTCACCAACAATACAATAGTCAATTTTTTCATTGCGGGCTTCAAGCGTATCAATCACACGTGTTGTGCCATTAATAAAAGGGCCTTCTTCATCACTGGTGATCAAAAATGCGATAGAGCCATGGTGTTTAGGATAGTCGGTAACAAATCGCTCGGTTGCTACTATCATCGCCGCTAAACTGCCTTTCATATCAGAGGCCCCGCGGCCATAAAGCATACCGTCAACGATAACGGGATCAAATGGCGGTGTGTTCCAGCTTTCTAAATTGCCCGCTGGCACAACATCGGTGTGGCCAGCAAAACAAAATACTGGCCCTGAAGTGCCTCTTCGAGACCATAAGTTAGTGGTATCTTCAAATACCATGCTTTCATTATTAAAACCTAACTTGGCTAAACGCTCAGACATGAGTTGTTGGCAGCCAAAATCTTCAGGGGTAACAGAAGGGCGTTCAATCAGTGCTTGTGCTAATGAAATGGTGCAATTGTTATGTTTTATCATGAGAATACTATATACCTAAAGTAAAATTTCTTGATATTGACTATCTTTAAAGCCAACCAAAAATGCTTGGTTGTGCTTAAGTAGTGGCCGTTTAATTAGCGTGGGTTGCGCTAAAATAATCTCGGTCATCACATCGTCAGTGAGGTTGTTTTTAATCTCGTCAGTTAAATTACGAAAGCTAGTACTGCGTTTATTTAACAGCAGAGTCAAATCGGCAGACTTTATAAACTCCTGTAGCAATTGTGGGCTGAGGCCATCGCTACGAAAGTCGTGGAATTGATAAGGGATATTTTGTTGCTCTAACCATTTTTTTGCTTTTTTTACGCTATCGCAGTTTTTAATGCCATAAAGTATTGTCATTTTATTTCCTGAATTATATCACTTGGTAGTTATGTTCTATTAACGCGGCTTTAGCGGCGGCAAACTTATCTGATTTTACTAAAACGTAGTCAGTGTCAAAAGTAGAAATGGCAAAAATACTGATTTTTTCATTTGCTAGCACTGTTGATATATTTGACATTATACCAGTTAAGGTAAAGTTGAGTGGGCCAACCACTTCAAATGCTTGCCAGCCAAGTTCGACTTCTTCACTGTCAATTTCAATATGCTCTGGAATAACAATTGAAATTTCGTCATAGGTTTTTGCTAAAAAAAATATCGGGGCATTAAATACCACGTCGGGTATTGAGCCCTCACGTCGTAAACTATGAATAGCAAACGTTTCAGATAAGCGCCGTAGGGTAAAGTTACTCATAAGTCGACTTTGCTTGTTTAAATGCTGATGTCGACACTATAGCGTTTAATAGCGTTTAACTCTAGGGGTTATACTCGCGTGGGTTTGAATTTAGTCACTAAATATTTGGTTTAAGTTAACTGGTTAACCTGTGTTTACTGCGCATTAAATTGATTATTGCTATCAAACTAGTGTATTTCTAAGTCTATTTGGCTATATAAAGCGAATTAATTGTATAAATTATAATATTGTACGTTTAATGTATCCACATAAGCTGTGGGTATCATTGTGTATAACTATTGTTTAAACAGTTAAGTAATTGTTTTTTATTTATTTATTTTGCTGGTTAAAAAATACCAGCTAATAATCTGTGTGAAAAGTCATAGATAAGTTGTTAAAACGCCGTATTAAGGAGTAAAACAGCTAAAGATCTACTTATTTATAGGGCAGATCTTTGTAATTACTGATTATATTGTTGGAAGACTACAAGTGTGTTGAAATTACAACCAATAAAAGGGGGTAAGTTATATCGCCAACCAAGACATCAGATATAAGCTTATAAATACTAGGAATTGCTGATAAATACTGATGCTGTATAATAAAATCTCATCAACTGTGGTCATTTTACTTAATACCATCGTATATAAAAAGGTACTATCTTTTAATCAACCGCTGTTGTAGGGTATCGCTTATGAAGTTATCTATATTAGAAATTATTTTACTTGGCCGAAAGTACATGAATTTATGGCCCTCACGCGTTGAACTCGGTGAATACTTTATGGAGTATCATGCGGTTAAAGTGAGCCGTTTGGTGTGTAAAGTGATGCCCGGCTTAGCCGTGTTTTGTTTAATCTTACAGTTGTATTTTGGCTCTATGGCTGCCTTACCTCAGGCGCTATTATATACACTTTGTATTATGAGCTTTCCATTACAAGCGTTGATTTTTATGGGGATTAAAGCCGATAAATTTCTTCCGCCTGCGTTAGCTAATTGGTACAAAGAAAGTGTCGCGCGTGTTAACCAAAGCGGTGGTGACATCAAGTTGTCAACTCAACGTCCACGTTATTTAGACTTAGCTCACTTATTAAACTTAAGCTATAAAAATAGCTATAAAACCTCTTAATTCTTTAGGCTGATAAGTAAAATTTATCAGGAAAGGTTATGACTAATAATGCGATACAGCTAATCTGTAGCGCATTTTTTTAGTTCGATTTTTGATAAAGCCTGATCAGAAAGTCAGCCTGACAGATAAAGTCATGCTGACTTAATAAGCTGTCTTTGGCTTCCTTACTCGCCTTAAAAGCAAAGGGTGTCATAGCCAATAAATTTAGCGTGTCTTGACCCGTTTTTAAGTGCATTTGATAAGAGATGTTTTCTTGGTGCACCAGTGCTAAATGTTCAATGGGCAATTTTTCTTCATCATGCTCTTTAGCGTCATGATAAATATGCTGCTTTAGTTGCATCAAATGCTGTTTTGCTGGCGTAACCGTTAACAAAAAACCACCGGCTGATAATACGCGCGTAAACTCTTTTTCTAAAATAGGCGCATAAACCGATATAATCCAAGAAAATAGGCTGTCACTAAAAGGTAATTTTGATAACGTCGCGACACTAAAGTGACATTGTTGATACTTCTTGCCAGCTTTTTTTATTGCTTCTTTAGCAATATCAACACCGTAAACAGTATTTTCAGTATTTTTATGTTGATGAGTATAAAAACCTTCACCACAACCGGCGTCGAGCACAATCGTTGGCTTGCTAGCATCAGTAAGCACTTTTTCTTGGTATAAAGCGACGAGTCTATCAACCAAGGGTTGATAATAACCTTGTTCTAAAAATTCTCGTCTAGCATTGACCATCGCCTTGTTATCACCAGGGTTTTTTGAATGCTTAAATTGCACGGGCAATAAATTTAAGTAATTTTCTTTCGCGCGATCAAAGCTATGATTATTCTCACAGCGAAACAGCTTTTCTTGATTTTGCAGAGGAAAACTACATATAGGGCATGCATAGTGGGTTGCAGTCATAGGGATCATTAATGTCTATTTTTAACAAAAAAGGGGGCTAGCCCCTTTTTACAAGTATGGTGTTAACAGTATAAGTTTGATTTTAAAATTATAAGTAGTATGTTACTTGGAAAGCTTTATTTACTGAACGTAGACCAAATTGGTGCATGATCAGACGGCTTTTCTATAGCCCTAAGTTCATAATCAATATCTGATTCAATACAGCGGCTAGCAAACTTTTTGGTTGCTAAGACGACATCAATACGTAAACCGCGATTATCATCAAAGCCACGAGAGCGATAATCAAACCATGAATATCTTTCTTCACGAGTTGGGTGTAATGACCTAAAGGTATCAATAAAGCCCCAATCCATTAAGGTGGCTAACCATTGTCTTTCTTCTGGTTGAAAGCTACATTTCCCGGTTTTTAACCAGCGTTTTTTATTTGGCTCACCAATACCTATGTCTAAATCAGCAGGTGAAATATTAATATCACCGATCACCACAATATTTTCATCAGGGGTATGGTGCTCATTTAAGTATTGCATTAAATCTTTATAAAATTGACGCTTGTAAGGATATTTTGTTTCATGGGCAATATTTTCACCTTGTGGAAAATAACCATTTAATACGGTAACTTTTTCACCATTCTCATCGGTGGTTTGTACCATGATCATGCGCTTTTGCGCTTCGTCATCATCGGTTGGAAAGCCTTTAGTGACCACGTCAGCGGCTTTTTTGCACAGCATAGCAACGCCATAATGCGCCTTTTGTCCATGAAAATAAACGTGATAGCCCATCGCCTCAACATCAGCGAGCGGAAATACTTCATCATGAACTTTAATTTCTTGTAGGCCAATAATATCGGGCTGATGTTTATCGATAATAGCTTGTAACTGATGCAAACGAGCGCGCAGGCCGTTAATATTAAATGAGATGATTTTCATATTGAAGCTCGATAATGATTTTGCGCTTATGCTACCAGAACTTAAGCAGTAGCAGTAGTCATATTGCGATGAAATTCAATGAGTATAGCTAAATTCAATCAACAATTAGTCCTTAAATAAAGGTGAGAATAAGCATCGCACAACAACCGATTATAAGAGGCACTCATGAGGTAAATATATTACAGCTTGAGTCATTTTTTAAGGACGCTTGGCAAATCTAAACCTAATTAAACTGATTTTCGAGTATCAAAGTATTTTTTACCTAATTGTAATGAACGATTACAGTATGTTTTTTACCCTTGTTATAAGCTGCATTATTGCGCTATATTCGATTAGTGGTGCTTTTATCTACTAAAAATTAACCGAGGGAATGGAAATGCAAAGACGTGATTTTATTAAGCTTACTGGCGTAGGCGCGGGTGGATTAATGTTGCCTATGTCTGGCTTCACGGTGTCAGCAGAGCAATTGTTAGATAAACCAATGGATGTGGCTTACAAGAAAAAATTAGCAGATATTGCTTTAAACGCCGCAAAAGCCAAAGGTGCGTCATATGCTGATGCGCGCATCGGTCGTTATCTCAATCAATTTGTTACGACACAAGAAAAGCGGGTTGATAATATTGTTAATACAGAATCTGCTGGTATTGGCATTCGTGTTATCGCCAATGGTACTTGGGGATTCGCTTCAACATCGAATATGACTCCTGATAGTATTGCTAAAACAGCGGAGAAAGCTGTAGCAGTGGCAATGGCTAACGCTAAATTTCAAACAGTTCCGGTGCAACTTGCCCCTGTAAAAGGGGTTGGAGAGGTCAGCTGGAATACACCGATTAAAAAGAATGCGCTTGAAATTCCCATTAAAGATAAAGTCGATTTGTTGTTGTCGGTTAATGACGCTGCAATGTCTAATGGCGCCAATTACATCACCTCTATTTTATTTTTAGTCAATGAACAAAAGTATTTTGCTTCAACAGACGGCTCATATATTGATCAAGATGTGCATCGCTTATGGGCGCCATTTTTTGCTACTGCGGTTGGCAAGTCTGGCTTTAAACAACGGACCGGTTTAGGTAATCCTGTGGGTATGGGCTTTGAATACTTAGACGGTAAAGAAGAAGATAAAATACGTATTTCAGGTGCTAATGTCGGTTATAAAAACTCTTACGACATGCTCGAAGATGCAACAGCAGCGGGTAAACAACTGCAAGCTAAGTTAAAGGCAAAATCTGTTGAACCGGGTAAATATGATTTAGTGTTAGACCCTGCACACTTGATGTTAACTATTCATGAATCTGTCGGGCATCCATTAGAGCTTGATCGCGTATTAGGTTATGAAGCTAATTTTGCCGGCACCAGTTTCGCCACGTTAGATAAATGGAAAAGCGGAAAATTTAACTACGGCGCTGATATTGTTAATTTATTTGCTGATAAGACTCAAGCTTATTCATTAGGTAATGTCGGTTATGATGACGAAGGCGTTAAGACAAAAGAATGGGATCTGGTTAAAGACGGTACCTTGGTCAACTATCAAGCCATTCGTGACCAAGTGCATATGATCGACCAAAAAGAATCCCATGGTTGTTGTTACTCACAAAGTTGGCGTGATGTGCAGTTTCAACGTATGCCTAATGTTTCCTTAACACCGAATAAAAAAGATTTGTCAGCTGACGATGTGATTAAAGAGGTTGAAAATGGCATTTATATCGCAGGGCGTGGTTCATTTTCAATTGACCAACAGCGTTATAACTTTCAATTTGGTGGTCAATTATTTTTTGAAATAAAGAACGGTAAAATTACCGATCAAATTGAAGATGTTGCTTATCAATCAAACACTCAAGAGTTTTGGAATAGCTGTACTCAGCTAGCGGGTAAGTCTGATTATCGCCTAGGTGGGTCATTTTTTGACGGTAAAGGTCAACCTTCGCAAGTAAGCGCGGTTTCTCATGGTTGTCCAACGACACGTTTTAATAATATCAACGTGATCAATACCGCTCGTAACGTGTAATTCAACTCATGTTTGACGATAAAATAAGCATATAAGGAAGCAAAGCGTCATGACAATTTTAACAGAACAACACGCGAAAAATTTATTGCAAAAAGTACTTTCATTTTCTAAAGCGGATGAATGTGAGTGTAGTTTAGATGGACAAGTAGGTGGTAACATCCGAACCGCCCGCAATACGGTTTCTACGTCCGGTGAACAAAGCGATTTAACCTTGGCTGTACAATCTACATTTGGTAAGCAAACCGGCGTTGCCACCATCAATGAGTTTGACGATGCTTCATTAATGAAAGTCGTGAAACGCTCTGAAGAGTTGGCAAAATTGGCACCTGAAAATCCAGAAAACATGCCAATATTTTCTAAACAGACATACAGTAAACCTGATAGCGCATTTGACTCAACCTCAAATGTTACGCCTGATGATAGAGCACAAGCAGCACAAAATAGCATTAAACCCTCTAAAGCGAATAAATTGGTCTCGTCAGGTTTTTTACAAGACGCGACAACCTTTGTGGCGATTATGAACAACAAAGGACTTTTTGCTTATAACAAAGCAACCAATGTCGAATTTACCGTGACTATTCGCACAGAAGACGGCAAAGGCTCAGGTTGGGTCAGTCGAGACTACAGTGACGTTAAACGCTTAAATACCAAAAAAGCATCGCAAGTTGCTATTGAAAAATCAATAGGGTCGGCTGATGCAAAAGAAATGGAACCTGGTAAATACACCGTTATTCTAGAGCCTGCAGCCAGTGTGCAACTGTTGAGTAATATGTTTGGCAGCATGAGTCAGCGTGCAGCTGATGAAGGCCGTAGTTTTTTAAGCAAAAAGCAAGAAGAAGATAAAGAAGGTGGGCCAACTAATCGCTTAGGTGAAAAGCTTTTTGATGAACGGGTTCATATCTATTCAGATCCAATGAACAGTGAGGCACCCTCAGCGCCATTTGCGGCTAACGGGCATAGCGTTGCTAAAACTGACTGGATAAAAGATGGTCGAGTGATCAATATGCCAAACTCACCTTATTGGGCCAATAAAACCGGTGTAGATTATGCGCCTACCGCCTACACAGGTTCAGGTTTATTTGGTGGTCCAGCGCAAATTATCATGGCAGGTGGTAATGACAGTATTGAAGATATGATCAAAGACACACGTCGCGGAATTCTAGTGACCCGTTTATGGTACATTCGTGCGTTAGACCCGCAAACGCTTTTATACACTGGGCTTACGCGCGATGGCACTTTTTATATTGAAAATGGTAAAATAAAACATCCAATTAAAAACTTCCGTTTCAATGAAAGTCCAATCATTATGCTCAATAATATTGAAGCGTTAGGTAAACCACTGCGTATTAATGGCAGTATGATACCGCCGATGAAAATACGTGATTTCACCTTTAGCAGCTTGTCAGATGCTGTGTAGTTAAACTGAATAATTCAGGTTAAGCATAAAACTTAATGAAAGACTAACCAGCAAAAGGGTAAACGAGTAAGTTACGTTTACCCTTGTTTTTTCTCGGATGTTTATGAATCGACGTAATTTTATTCGCACCCTCTCGTTACTTTCTGCTGGCGCTTTTAGCACACCGTTTTTACGTTTGAGTGCGCAAGAGCAAATTGACTTTTTTTTTACTCGCTTGAGTTATGAGTCAGGTGATTGGGAGGTTGATGAAAGAATGCCTGCGAATGTATTGAATTCTTTAATTGAATACACAAGTTTACGGGTTGATATTAAAGAACGTATTATAGCGTTATCGAACCCTCAAATGCTGACGGCACCCTTTTGTTATTTAGCGGGCCATCGCTTAGTGCAATTTAATATTGAAGAAAAACAAAATTTTCAACGTTATGTAGAAAATGGTGGGTTTGTTTTTGTCGATGATTGTAATCATGATATTGATGGCATGTTTGCTCAAAGTTTTGAGCGGCAAATGCGAGATATATTTGGTGAGCAAGCATTAAATAAAATTCCTAACGATCACCCCCTATATTCCTCCTTTTTTAACTTTGAAGGCCCACCTAGAACCTCAGTTGAACTTAATGGTTGGGGGGATGATTTAGTGCATAACCACCTAAAAGCAATAGAAATAGATGGCCGTATTGCGGTGTTGTACAGTAATAAAGATTTAGGCTGTGAATGGGATTATGACTTTCGCAACAAGCGTTGGCTAAAGGTCGATAATACTCGCTTTGCGGTTAATATTGTCATGTATGCAATGAAGAGTTAGTGGCTAGCATCAACTCAGAGCGAACTCGCATTAATGGTGCCTAGCAATAAACAAGTTATAAAATGGAAAATCAATGCAAGAACAACAAATAACCGTATTACTCGATAAATTGAGCCAAGTTAGTGATGAAATAGCTAAAGTTATTGTGGGTCAACAGGACATAATTGATGAGTTATTGATCAGTGTATTAGCGGGCGGCCATTGTTTACTGGAAGGTGTGCCAGGTCTCGCCAAAACCCTGATGGTAAGCTCACTAGCAAAAACACTCGCCCTTGATTTTAAACGCGTACAGTTTACGCCAGATTTAATGCCCAGTGATATTGTTGGCACCGAAATTTTGGAAACGGATCATGAAACCGGTGAACGCTTTTTTAAATTTCAAAAAGGCCCCGTATTTACCCATATTTTATTAGCGGATGAAATTAACCGCACACCACCTAAAACCCAAGCAGCTTTATTAGAAGCGATGCAAGAGCGTCGCATAAGTTATGCGGGCACCACTTATGATCTACCTAAACCCTTCTTTGTTTTAGCAACGCAAAATCCAGTTGAACAAGCGGGCACTTATCCATTGCCTGAAGCTCAGCTTGATCGCTTTGTCATGTTTATTCGTGTTGGATACCCAACGGAGCAGGAAGAAATTGAAATTATTAAACGTACCACAGGCAACGATCATAATGAACTTAGCGCTATACTCAGTGCTGACGATATTATCGCGTTGCAAAATCTTGTGCGCAGTGTCACGGCATCGAATGAATTGCTGGTTTACGCCGCAGGATTAGCGCGAGCGACACGGCCTGATAAGCACCAAGGTGAGCAGGATAAAAATATTAATGAACAGACAAAGCCTTGCCAAAGTGTTAATGAGCATGTGCGCTGGGGCGCAGGTCCTAGAGCAGGACAAGCTCTTATATTATGTGCAAAAGCACGGGCATTAATGTTAGGACGTTATGCTATTACCATCGCCGATATTCGCTTTGTTGCACCGGCCGTATTACGACATAGAATTTTAGTTAACTTTCAAGCAGAGGCGTTAAATATTACCCCAGATAATATTATTGCTGACCTGTTGGCATTTGTTGCAGTGCCAACAAGTCCACTGCAATAAAGCGGATCATCACGTATGCAACAACCTTATTTTGATGCTAAAACCTTATTACGTATTAAAGATCTGCCGCTGGCAATTAAAACCCTAGCACAAGGTTTTTTACATGGCGCCCATGCTAGCCAACGCCGTGGTGTTGGCGTTGAGTTTAGCCAATTTAGATCATACGAACCGGGTGACGAGCTCAGTAAAATTGATTGGAAATTATTTGCGCGCTCAGATAAATACTTTGTGCGTGAAGCTGAACGAGAAAGCGAGGTAAATGTTTGGTTAGTGCTAGATTGCAGTGAGTCTATGCTACAACAATCTACGCCGATAACCCGACAAAACCCAGAAAAGTCATCAATAATTGGCCAGTGGAATAAATTAGATTATGCTGGCTACTTAGCGGCCACTATTGCCTATTTGGCACAAAAACAGGGTGATGCTGTTGGCTTTTTAGCCCTGTCTGGCGAAAAAAAACAGCAAGTAGCGGCTTTACCTGGAGAGCGTCACTGGCAAAAATTATTACTGGCATTAACACAATTAAAAGCCAGTGGCACTTTTCCTGATACTCAGGCGATATTAACGCTACTGGGGGCAGTGCGAAAAAACGGCTTGGTTGTGGTCATTAGTGATTTTCATCAATTAAATGATGAACTACTGACCTTAACTGCAAAATTGAGTAATCGGCATACCGATGTCGTGGCATTTCATCTGGACAGTGATGATGAGATCAACTTTCCCTATCAAGGCGTAGTTAAGTTTCAAGACTTAGAGACGGGCGAACAGCGTAATGTATCAACAAAGCAAGTACGTGCAGGTTATCTGGAGAATAAAAAACGCTCAGATGATGCCTTAAAAGCACAATTGCTATTGCAAAATATACATTATTTTAAGGCTAATATTGATCAAGCTTTAGATCAAACTTTAGTGGAGTTTCTTGGTATAAGAGCAAGGGCCAGAGCCAGAGGAAATCGCCAGTGATGGCGAGTAATCTGCCATTAATAGTCGTGCAGTCGCCGTGGGCTTTTGCCATGTTACTGGCTTTAGCTGTACCCTTGGTGCTGCATTTAATCAGTAAAAGTCAGGCCAAACTGGTTAAATTTGCCAATATTGCATTAATTGACTCGTTGCAGCCAAAAAATATGCGACATATTCATTTAACTGAATTTTGGTTATTGCTGTTACGCATTTTGTTGCTGGTTGTATCGATATTACTGTTAGCTAACGTTATGATCACTCAGCCTTTAATTTCAAATGAAACCGTGTTTTTGGTTAGCCCTGATTGGTTAAACCAAAGTGATGACGCTGAGCGGCAACAGCTAGTAAACAAGCATTTAAACAAGCCCATATACCTGTTAGCCCGTAACACCAAACTTATCAGTGCTGATAAAATACTGACTTGGCAAAGACAAGCAAATAGTACTGAAAACAAGTTAACTTCACCGCCGCAAAATATATTGCTACATCTTGATTACTTTAGTCAGTTACTGGCACCAGAAACTGACATAAAACTGTTTGTTACTGACCGAGCCAGTCAATATCAGCTTAATCAGTTAAAGACAAACATAAGGCTAACCAACACCATTGACTGGCAAATAAAAAACCTTGTTAGCCAGAGTGAAAAACATTATAACAAAGCGATAAAAGTGCTGATTGTTTATGACCAAGACCGTTATGCAGATCTGAAATATTTTCAACACGCCTTGAGCTTAATTAAGCAACAAATTGCACCAAAATTGCTGTTATCACACTGGCTAAATGAAGGTTTAGAAAATTCAGTTTCGTATCAACAAGCTATGCAAGAGCAACCCGATTGGTTGTTTTATTTAAGTTCTAAGCAGGTTGATCATTATATTGTTAACGCGATGACGGCGGGGACAAACCTTTTTGTTGATGCCGAAAATACCCAAGTTAATTTAATGCTCAGCTCTGCGTTGAGTATCAATCAAGACAGTACTTATTTGCTCAGCGCTGAGGCGGTTTTTTATCAACGCGCCTTGCCATTAGCAGTAGCTAAGCAACTCAAGGATAAAAAATTTACAAAAAGCGATGAAGTGCTTTGGCAATTTACTCAGCAAGATGGCTTAAAGTTGCCTATGTTGACTAAATCGACTATGAATTATCATCACGAAGAGGGAGAAAATTTAGTTACTGAAAATGGGCCAGTAAAAAGCAGCAAGCAAGCAAGTTATATCTATCAACTCTATTCGAGATACTCGCCATCGTGGAGCAATTTATTGGTCACGAAACAATTCCCACTTTTTCTACAAAACTTATTATTTGGCCAGTGGCAAAATGACACTTTAGCGGCGCAAAAAACGCTAACCAGAGAGCAAATGAGTCAGCTGATTTATTCACCAGACCGCACTAAATCAGAAAATACTAAATCACCTCTGCCTAAATCCAAAAACGCTGAATCAGCAGCATTTGCTAAAGCTACTCCGTTAGTCATTACCGAGTTAAAAACGGCTAACGCCTTAATAGTACAGCAGCAAGCTAACGCTGATTTTTGGACTGAATTACTTGTGGTTTTATTAATTTTACTTTGGACATTAGAGCGTGTTTTAAGTGAGTTTTTTCGTCCAAGAATGCCTATTGATAGCAAAAGCAAAAATCAGCGAAATGATGATGTTCAAGTTGTAAACGCGCAGGCAGTGAAATCAGCTAAGGTTGTTGATTAATGTCTAATGTTAATAACAATAACCAGAACAAATCCGCGATTAATCGCCATTTAAATCATCTGTTAGCGCGTTGGCGAGGGCAGTTTTTACAGCAGCAGATGTTGTTATTTTTTCCAAAACTTTTAGCTGTCGTCATTACCGCGGCGTTTGTTTTAGTAAGCTTTAATCTTTTAAGCATTGAAAGTGCTGTGGTGATATTTTTAAGCGCATTTTTTGTTGGTCTGTTTATTAAGCGAGTACTGACGATTCGAAGTAAAAATTACGCTAGTATTACGCTCAGTAATCTTATTGTTCACCTTAATGATCGCTTTGCAGCCCTTGAAGATAGTGCACAACTGTTATTACGTGCTGAACAGCAGTTGTCAGCATTAGAAAAACTACAACACAGTAAAATTATGCGCCGTTTAGACCATATTTTAAAACAACAAGCTCAAGTGAATTATCTCGAATTATCTCCTCAGTTTGCGAAGAAAAAATTCGTTGTAGCCAATATTTTACTGGCCGTTTTACTCTTAATACTAGCACTTGCCGATAGCTTGCAATTGTTTGATAAAGCCGCATCTTGGTTTCAGCCGGCTGTAAAATTTAAGCCTGTAGTAGAAAGAAACAGCCAAATTAAGCGCAATAAACCCCCGGTTGATATTTTGTCACAGCAAGTCATTATTGAGCCGCCTAGCTATAGCTTATTAAAGAATCAAGCCGTTATGTCAGTGTCAGCGTCACTTGATATTGACGCTTTAGTTGGCAGTTATGCAAGCTGGGTTTTTTATTTTTCAGAGCAAACAATGGATTATTATATTGTTTTCTCTAATGGAGAACGTCAGCAATTAACTCAACAAAAAAACGGCAGCTATAGTGCTAAGCGTAAATTAATCAAAAGTATGGTTTACCATTTAGCTGTCGAAAATACGGCACAGCCAGTGTCAGAAAATTTTGCCGCGATTAAACGTATTCAACTAACCGCGGATCAAGCACCAAAAATTCGTTTTATTAATCCAAAAAGCACGGTGACAGAATATGGTAAAAAAAGTACACCGAGCTTAATGGCTCAAGTGCAAATATCAGATGATTTTTCCGTTACCAAGGTTGAAATTTTAGCCTCAATAGCAAAAGGCTCCGGCGAAGGGGTTAAATTTAGAGATCAAAGTTTTAGCTTCGAGAGAAGAGAACTGCTTGATGGCAAAATGCATTATTATAAAAACTGGTCATTGACTGACTTGGCTATGGAACCAGGCGATGAACTCTATTTTAGTATTTTAGCCACTGACAATCGTCAGCCTAGACCTCAGAAAACCCGATCGGCAACAAAAATTATCCGTTGGCTAGAGGAAGATCAAACAGGCATTAATGCCGACGGTATATTGATTGATTTTATGCCAGCGTATTTTAAAAGCCAGCGGCAAATTATTATTGAAACTATAGCGCTTATTGAAGATAAAACTGGCCTTGATCCAAGCACGTTTACTGAAAGCTCAGAGTTGTTGGGCGTAGCGCAAAGTGCCCTGAAACAAAAATATGGCCAATACTTAGGCGATGAGTTTGAAGGGCCAAATAATGTTGGTGTGACATTTGATGAAAGTCATAGTACTGCTGAGCCGCATAGACCACAAATACAAGTGCACGATGAACTTGGTGGCAGTAGTAACGCGGTGATCACCGCTGCGGGTGAACAACAGCATGACGATATGACGAACCATGATCATGCCAGTGATACCGCAGAGAACCGCAACAGTACTGATGTTTCTGGGCGTATAGCGCTGATTAATCGCTATGGTCATAACCATGAAGATAGTGATGTCGGGGTAATGACCAGCCAAGATCCGCGAGCTTTAATGAAAAAAAGCCTGTCCAATATGTGGCAAGCAGAGCTGCATTTAATGTTGTCAGAGCCAGCACTAGCCTTACCTTTTGAACAACAAGCACTTAAGTTGCTAAACTTGGCAAAAACAGCTGAGCGCATCTATACAAAACGTTTGGGCTTTGAACCGCCACCAGTGACCGAGCAGCGCCGTTATCAAGGAGAACAAACAGATATTTTAGCTAAAACCTTACAGGTATCTCGTTTTGAAACTGAGCAGTTATCTAATCAAGATCAGCTGGCCTTTCTTCAGCTTTTACAATTATTGAATAAATTTAGCCAACCTGTGTTATCTGTACCTTCATTTGTAAAATCGCCTGTTTTTTCTGATGTTAATCAGCTAAACACGGAGCAAAATCACCGTAACATTAATGCAAAGTTAGCGGTTGACGAGCTAGCGCTTATTAATATGGTTAAGGTAGGGATAGAAAAGCTTATTGATAAACGACCGGCATTGGTTCAGGTGCTAGTGGTAATTGAGCGTATATTACTTGAACGACAACTAAAATTAACGCAGTGCGGTAATTGTCTTGTGTTATTAGCCGCAAAGTTGGAGCAGTTAATACCTAATGCGACAGCCGCGCCTAATGGTAAAGAGCAAGATTTTTATGACCAACAACCGATAATTAAAAACTATAGTCAATTTTTAAAGGATAATTTGTGATTATGTTTTTAACTGATTTCTTAACGGCTAGTTATCGATTAACACTTAATAGCCCATTACACTGGGCATTAGTGATATTGGCATCTATAGGTTTGGTGATTAGCTGTTTACTGATTTATCGACGCTTTAAAAACGATATTTTTCATGATGAACAAAAAATAGCGCCATTGGGTGCTAGAAAAAAGTTACATTTTTTTTTATTGCTGTTCGGCAATATTATTGCCTTTATCAGTGTATTGTTATTTGTTTTACCTTTCGAAGAAAAAGCACAAACACCATCATTCGATGTTTTCCTTACCCCAGGTTTTAAACACACGGCTAATGGTGATGATTTTAATCTTGTCGGTATAGATAAGGCAAAAATACTGCAAGCGCTAACGTCTGCTGAACGTATTTGGTTGTTGGCCGAGCAAGGTAATTCAAGCGCTGATGAACCCCTATATCAATGGTTAGCTAAACATTATCAGCATAAAGTTTTTGTCACGAGTTCAGTGCAAGAAGTTACTGATTTTTGGTCAAAAAGATCCGATAAAAAGCTGATGCTTTTTCCAGACAATAACAATGTTCCGTCATTAGTACAGGTGTTTGGCGACGGACTAACAAAGTTACAATGGCAACATTTTCAAACTTTCAATGCACAACAAGGTATTCAACAGCGCCGGCAAGACGGTACTCAACAAGAAGGCATTCAACAAGAAAATAACAATCAAGGATTAGCAAGTGTCAACTTTAGGTTCTTTGCCAGTAAAACCATCATAGGTTTAAGCCATTTAACTTGGCCAAGGCAATTAATATTAGGGCAAGCATTGACTGTAACTGGGCAGTTGCAGCAACCTATTGACAATAATGCTCAGTTCCAGTTGAGTTTAGTCAATAATAATAATGTGCTCAGCAGCATTAATATTGCTGGTAATGAGCCTTTTTCGCTCACCACAACCAGCAAGTTTTCTGGTTTATTCAATTATCAATTAGTCTTGCGTGAGCGAGAAAAAACTTTATTACAACAAGGTGTAGCCAGTGAAGGTCCTTCAAGTGGAGGTTTATCGAGTAAAAAAGCACGAGTGGATATTAGCGAAGATATCGCTTTTAGCGTTGTGATGGGTAATCAACCACGCGTGTTAATTAAACAGTCAGCACCTTCATTTGAAACCCGACGCTTAAAACAATGGTTAAGTCAGGCAAATAGTGAAGTTCATATTATTAGCCAGATCAGTAAAAATAAATGGTCGCAGCAGCACATCAATGTCAAAAATACCCATGAAGATAATGTAGCTAAAAGTAACGCTGTTATTAACAATGAAGATAACAACAAGCAACAAAAAGTAGCTGAACAAGCCCATATTTTGCAGACAAAATTGTTAGATAATTATGATGTCTTGATAATCGACAGTCGAATGTTGCTCGCTTTAGAAGAGAGTGAAGTTGAAGCTTTATATCGTGCGATAAACCAGGGGTTAGGTTTGCTGATCAAGGCTGATGCGACACTTTTAAAACTCGAAAAATCTAAGGTAAATAAACTCAATAGACTGTTGAGTTTATTTTCCATAAAGCCTGTTGATGAATCTTTGACTGCGATTATGGCCAATTGGCCAGGCAAACCTAGGGTAGAGATAAATCACACAATAACACCGCAAACCGCTGCTATTGCGATAAACGCCAAAGTGGGGGGCAATATCAACTCAATAATTGTCGAACCACTTGTCGAGTCAACAACAGGGCAAACCTTAGTAGCAAAACAATCATTAGGACTCGGTAGCCTTGCCATATCATCGCTTAATCAAACGTACCAATGGTCATTGCAAGCAAGCTCCGAGGTTTATAGTCATTATTGGCAATATATATTGTCGAAAATATCTCGCAGTGAAAGCACGACTCGCTGGTTATCACCCATGCCAACAACGTTAGCGCAGGTAAATCAATATCAAGATATTTGTTTAATTTCGCCATTAGAAGCGATTTCTTCTCCGCAAATGCAACTAAT
The DNA here is from genome assembly GCF_014077185.1 of Colwellia sp. MB02u-10. Taxonomy (NCBI): domain Bacteria; kingdom Pseudomonadati; phylum Pseudomonadota; class Gammaproteobacteria; order Alteromonadales; family Colwelliaceae; genus Colwellia; species Colwellia sp. MB02u-10. The sequence continues at coordinate 30,836 of NZ_JACGVK010000125.1, read as the reverse complement.
GGCATTGGTGTTATCAAACCATAAAAAATGTGGTCAATTTTCGGCTGACCAAGCAGGTTGGTACATGTTTCAGGCTTTGGACGATAATCAAGCGTTATTGGCAAAGCAAGCACAATATTTTTATCCAGCTGAAAACTTTTTAGCCTGGCAACAAGCCGATAAACACCAAACCAGTGAAGGTTTTATGAAAAGTATGGCTTTATCTCGTGATGATTTTAGTGCAGCCGATACTTATCAACCGATAAATAAACTTTACCTTTGGCTGTTCATGTTTATCTCGCTAGGCCTGTTGTGGATTGAACGTAAATGGCAAACAAATTAAATTTGCTTAAACGCTGATGCGACAAAATCACTAAGCAGGCCTATTGCTCTTAACAATAATCATCAATTTACAATAGGGTTAGTGCTTAGATAGCGAATAACTTTAGCGTGAAATGAGTTAGCGAATATCTTCTTGACTCAAGTGAAAGTCGATGGAGGCAATGATAAGCAAAAACGCGCCAAATAGTATGGCCCAGTGTGCGCCAAATAAGGCTAATACACTGCCAATCAGCGCCATCAGCATATTAGCTAAACTAAAGGTGGTGGTAATTAAGCCCATAAGTTGTCCTTGTTCAATATCAGCATATTGCTCGGAAATATAAACCGGTAATAAGCCATTGAAAAGTGCGATGGCGATGCCTATTACTGCATAAATAGGCCAAACACTGGTTGCTGACAATACAAGGTGTAAACTAAACAACAATGCCATTAACATCATGCCAACAATGGCACCCAATTTAAGCCCCAATAAGTATTTTAATTGCTTAACAAAAAACACACTGGTTATGGTCATAAATAAGGTTAAAACAACCGTTATATAACCAATGCCTGGGCTAGTGAAGTCAAAATTTTCCACCAACCAAACGGGGTAAAATTCGTAATAGGCATTTAGGCCAAGTGTTGCCAATAAATAAATTAAAAAGATACGTCTAATTTTTTTATTAGCGAGTAAGGCAAATGAGTTTTGCTTACTAAAAAGTTGCGAAAAATTTATCTTTGGCTGATTAGATTTACTCTTGCCCGCAGGTAATACACAAGCGACGCTGATAAGGGCAATAACTATCGCGACGGCGGCGAAGTAGAAGACGGTATCTAAGCCGTATATTGCCAGTAATCCACCGGCTAAAGGGCCGAGCAACCAACCTAAATAGCTGGTGGCATTTACTAGACTAAAGGTGTGGGTCTTATCTAGCGTGGGCGATAAATCTACCGCTATCGCTTTCGCTATGCTGATATTACCAGAAAAAATGCCCGTAACAAAACGCGCTAAAATCAGCAGTAAAAAACTTTCAGCCATAACAGCTAAAGCGGATAACACATAACTAACAGCAGTTAAAATCAGGGTGATGATTAAGGTTTTTTTGCGACCGTAAATACCTGAGGCAGCACCTAAAACTGAGCTTCCTAGAATAACCCCTAAAGGATATATCGCCAGTATAATGCCGAGTAATATTTTACTGGGTAAATCAGCGAAAGTGGTTAAAGGGCTAACTTCATTAAGAAAAAGAGGTGCTAATACAGGATAAGGTAAGGCAATGCCGGCACTGCTAAACAGCACTACCAGCATGACAGAAAATAAGGTTTTTTTTGCTTTTAACTGTTCAGTAATTAAGGTATTTTGTGCGGGTATTTTAACTTTAGCAGCGTGAATCGTCATAACAACTTATTATATAAAACCGTGGGTATAATGCCTATTGATTATATAATAAGTTAGCTTTATAACTAAGTAAAAAGTTTCTATTTCTCTCAATGCACCGTCTATTTCTTTCAACGCATTGATAGGGGCGATAAGCACTGTTTATCAGCAAAGTATCATAAAACTCTACTTGTTAGTCCTAGTGTAATTAATTGTAATTTCAGGGCAGTAAGTTGTACTATTGCCGTAACACCTTGTACATAGTGTTGTTAATTAATAATAAACATTTTATGCTTGTGCGATAAGTCATATTTTCAATGGTTGTTATTTATTGGCTAGACTAAACATTGACCGTGTTCGTAAACCAGTCATGAAAATGCTGTTAATACAGCGTAATAAAGTAGGAGCAGTTAATGTCAGATAGTGAATTGTTAGTTAAAAAAATATTACTCGTTGAGGATGACCATCAGTTGTCGGATCTAGTCGCTGAGTTTTTAGGAAATGAAGGTTATCACGTTAAGCAAGAGTTTAGAGGCGACACGGTAGAAAAGCGAGTTGATAAATTCGTTCCTGATTTGATTATTTTAGACATTATGCTACCAGGTAAAGATGGATTTGCTGTTTGTAAAGATTTACGGCCTAACTTTAAAGGTCCAATTTTAATGCTAACCGCGAAAGGCACAGACTTTGACCAAGTGTTAGGTTTAGAAATTGGTGCGGATGATTACGTGATTAAGCCTGTTGAGCCAAGAGTATTGCTTGCCCGTGTTAATGCGCTATTGCGTCGTGGCCAGTTGCCAACAGATGGTAAAGAGAATGCTAAAATTAATTGTGGTGAACTACATATTAGCCGTGGTTCTAGACAAGTGACATTGCACGGAGAAAATGTTGACCTGACTAGCCAAGAGTTTGACTTACTCTGGCTATTAGCTAGTCGTTCAGGCGAAGTACAGAATCGTGATTATATTTACAAAGCGGTTGTTGGTCGCGAATACGACGGCATGGATAGAAGTGTTGATGTGCGTATATCACGCTTGCGTAAAAAATTACACGATAGTAATGAAACTCCTTTTCGTATTAAAACCATTTGGGGACAAGGCTATTTATTTGTTCCAGATGCATGGAGTTAACTATTATTTTAGTGTGTAAGCTGGTGAGCTGTTATAGCGACTCATCAGTATTTATTTCCTTTATTTAGGCATTTTATGAAACTTGGTCGCTCATTCTTCAGCTTATATTTTCTTATTATTTCTATTTTCATCGTATTTTCATGGATGCTCGATGAAGCATGGAGTTCATACATTGAACAAGACATAGAGTCTTACACAGGTTATAAAAGTATGTTGCTGGCGCTATCTAACTATTTAGAAAAGCACCCAGAAGATCAATGGCAAGAAATACTATCGAAAGCTGGAAAACAGTGGCAATTGCCATTAAAGTTAATGTCAGCAAAAGAAGTAAATGCCATCAGCCATCAAAAACATGCTGTCATCAAAGAAAAAAACACGCATATTTATTATGATAATAACGCGGTAGAAATTCATCACAGGATCAATAATGCGGGCACTGTAATTGTATTGGGGCCTGCTAAAATGCCAACCCAGCCGAGGCTAGAGGCACTCATTCGTGTTATTTTGCTGGCAACTTTAGCCTGTATACTATTTTTTTGGTTACGGCCTTTGTCTCGAGACTTGGATCAGTTGCAAAAAACCGCAATAGAGTTTGGTCAAGAAAGTTTTGATGTTGTTGCACCACAAGCAAGATCGACTATGGCAGCGCCTATGGTTACGGCGTTTAATACTATGGCCAGTCGTATTAAACGTTTAATCGATGCTCATAAGGAATTATCAACTGCGGTTGCACATGAATTACGTACACCCTTAGCTCGCACTAAGTTTGCCTTAGAAATGCTAGCCTGCACCGATGATAAAGCCAAACAAGAGAAATATCGCAAAGCCATTAGTAAAGATGTTTGTGAGTTAGAGCAACTCATTAGTGAGATGCTGATTTACGCTAGTTTCGATAATGACAAACCCGATCTAAATTTTAGTGAAGAATCATTGGTGGATATTGTCGAAAAACAGGTCAGTAATTACCAACAGTTTGAACAAAAATTTAACATTGTTAACCTGCTTGGAAATGAACGGGTTGAGGTTGACCGACACTTTATTAGTCGAGCGTTGAATAATTATATCTCTAATGCCATAAAATACGGTAACGGTGAAATAGACATCACAATTACAAAAAGTGAAGATTACTGTCAGATAAGCGTTACAGACAATGGTGAGGGAGTCTGTGATCATTTCAAATGTACCATATTTGATGCTTTTTCCCGTGGTGATGTATCTCGTAACCGTGAAACAGGAGGTTTTGGTTTAGGTCTAGCCATCGTTTGTCGAATCATGGAGTGGCATGGCGGCAGTGCATCTGTTGTTGATAGCAAAAATGGTGGCGCGAGCTTCATACTTCGTTGGCCCATTAAACAAATTTCTGCTTAGTGGATAAAAATCAGTCAATACTTTGTATTTACTATAAAAATTAATAATTAATTACGTATAGCGTTAAAGTAAACTGTGTTGCTGCCGATAAAAATATTATCGGTAGCAAAAAAGTAGATTATTTTGACCCTAAACGCTTTATCAAACGACATACTTGTTCATGAACTTCAGTTAGGCGAACAGCTTAATAAAAGTGTTCATCATGAGCGTCGTTCTGATTTTTCGCTGTTACTCGCCATGCTAACCGACGATGTTCGAGCGCATAGCCAATTTACACTACCACTTTCACAAATACCTGAAAAAACCACTTCATCAGAGCAGTTACGAAAATATTTTCAATTACCTGATGAAGCCCCTTTAGCATTAAAAGATGTTGCCGACATAAGCCGCTATAATCAGGCAAGTTTACTTGAACAACAGCAGTTAGAAGGCCTAAGACTAGCAAACATACTTAATCCTAAACCATTAGCGTTTCGTGATGATGTGAAACATATAGACCAACAGGTGATGACTAATACCAGTTTATATTGCCAGCAAAAAAATCAAGACATATCATTAGCAAAAACACAGCAAAGAGCTGACTTCAATGCTAAGGCTTGGTTAGCGGCAGTGCAAACTACTATTGTTAAAGCACCATTAATGGCAGCGGTTGCCTAAAAAATCTTAGCACAACAATGTTTAAACTTTTTCTCACTGCCACAAAAACAAAACTCATTTTTTTTGGGTTTATTTAATGCTTTGCTATCTGACACCTCACCATCAAGATATCGCCATGCGCTATCTTCAAGCACAAAATTAGATTGTTCTCGCATTTGCCAAATTTGTCTGTGAACTTGATAAAAAGCGGAAAACTCTACTTGAGCATTATTACGGTTAGCTAAATCTTTTTCGTGATCACTGGCATAGTGAATAATGAGCTTCAGCCATTTTGTTTCTGCAGCCCATTGTGCGATATCATCAATGGATTGTTCAGCTTGGCTTGATTGGGCATAAGTAAGGTAAATATACTCGGCCTGTTGTGTTGCGTAAGCAGAGTAGCGTGACCGCATAAGTTGTTCTGGAGAGTTAGCAGGTTTTGTTGCCATTATTAAAGGTTGGCAACACAGTGCAAAGCTTCGTTCTGAGCCGCATGGACATAACATCTAGATAAACTATTTAAAGGGCAATTATGTTTAGTTTATCATGACAGTTATTATGCATTGCATGGTTTATAGCTTTAATTGTGCAGTTAATCTAACTTAACCCAAGGGTTTCTGCGTTTTAGATTAAGTCGTCGGATTCAGCACAATTTATTGCTTTATTTTTGTTTTAAAACTTTGATTAAATATAGTTATTTAATGCAGTTGGTTTATCGCTTTAAAATCTGTTTTTTGTAATAAAATACATTGAGTTTTTCCTAAGGCAGCACAGCGAGATATTTCTTTTAATTCGGCTTGATTATAGTTGGCGTTTGATAGAATCATCGCAGAACATGTGCCTTTTAATAACGTGTTTTTGATATGCTCTAAGCTGACATTAACCTTATTTGCATTCACTTTTAGTATTTTTGCTGGATTAATTTTACCCATGTTAGAGAGTTGTTCTAGAGAAGCATTTTCTGGGTTAATCATTAAAATCCACTTTTTATCATCATGGTGATTTTGACAAATGTCCTGATACTTTTCAGAGACATCTCCGAGACTATTTACACTAATAATATTACACCAAGCAGAAGATAAATTAATTTGAGGTGGTAAATTAATACTGGGGGCTATAGCTAAGCTATTGTTATTTAATTTTAAGTTTATTTTATTAGTGTTAATCATAGTGCCTACCTCGATTTACTGTATGGATGTACAGTATGTCGCTTTTGATGCTATTTCAAGCATTATTTTACTGATATTTGCTCAAAGCTATAAGAAAAATTATTTTTTTTAATCGATAATTTAGCGAAGTTAATCTAATTTTTTATGTGTAAAGTAAGCATAGCTAGAGCTTAATAGTTAGAGATTAATTATACTGTTCAACGCTATTTAAATTACAGCGCGTAACTTACCGACACGGGTAAATTTTAAGGAATAATTGCTCTGAACACTAAATAATTGTTCTAAACATTAAAGATGAAAAGATAAACACCGCATTCTGCTATGTTACTGGTGCAAATTGATTTAAAATAAAACTTCTACAGAACTAACGACAATAATCAAGGATATTAACCAATACATATCCAATTACGTTGTTAATTTTATATCGAACTGTATAGCCAAGCCATTGAGTTTACCGGGTAAAACTATTACGGTTCGTTATATGTCAGTAGCTAAATTTTTATCCACAGTCTGGCTTGAAATAAGTTAAATAAGTTAAATAAGTTAAATAGGTTCTAAAGTAACAATATGAGAATTTTACTCGTTGAAGACGATCTGCCATTAGCACAAGCATTACAACAGTCGTTACGACATGAGGGCTTCTTGGTTAATCACGTTGATAACGGCGAAGACGCTTTAACGTCATTGACTATCCCTGATCATGACATGGTAATTTTAGATTTAGGCTTGCCTGATATGGATGGTTTATTAGTGCTAAAAAAGCTTAGAGCTAAAAAGCAAACTACGCCGGTTATTGTGCTGACCGCGCGAGACACTATTGAGCAGCGTGTTCAAGGACTAGACTTTGGCGCCGATGACTACTTAATTAAACCTTTTGATATTAACGAGCTTCTTGCTCGCTTACGAGTGATTGAACGCAGATTAGGCACTGCTGATAGCGCAGTAATCTCCATTGCATTGGTAAAGCTTGATACGACTGCCCACAAAGTGTTTGTCGAAGATAAAGAACTGACCTGTTCAAAAAAAGAATATATGGTGCTAAAAGTATTAATGGAAAATGCTGGCCGAATTCAGTCACGAGAGCAAATTGAATCACGTCTTTACGATTGGGGTGAAGAAGTGATGAGTAATGCGGTAGAAGTCCATATTCACAATTTACGCAAAAAGTTACCTGAAAAGTTTATCCAAACGGTTCGTGGTGTTGGCTACACCATAAATAAGGCTTAAAAGTTTATTATGCCTATTCGTCGTTATCTCGTGCTAATGCTGTTATCAATTATTACCTTAGTCATTTTTGTTTCTGCTATTCAGGGTTACAAAGCTAGTATGCGTAAAGCAGAAAGTGTCTTTGATAATGAATTAGTCTCTTTAGCTCAGGTTATAACGGCCGTTAAGCTACCTAAAGGTGTCATTACGCACCAAGCAACTAGCAATTTTTCTTATCAAATAGTGCTTGATAACCAGGTAGTAACACGTAGTGAGAATGCACCAAATACACTAATAAATACCTTAAATACTGGTTTTAAAGAAACTAATTTCTTAGGTAAACGCTGGCGCACTTATACCGATAAAATAACAAATAACTCAGCAACAAATGCTTGGGTCATTATTGCGCAACCATTAAAACAAAGATTTGACCTTGCTGAAGGTATAATTTTATCTGCAGTTACCCCCATTATTTTAGTCATGCCATTACTCGCATTAATCATTTCATTGGCGGTGCGGCAGGGCTTGAAGCCGTTGACTTTTTTAACTAGAGCACTAAAAAATAAAAAAGCAAATGACCTTAGCTCGTTAACGGTTAGTTCAAGCACAGAACTTGCGCCAGTGATTGAAACCTTAAATGAATTATTTCTGCGACTGTCATTATCGTTTGAACGTGAAAAGCAATTTGCCTCAGATGCTGCCCATGAACTTAGAACGCCATTAAGTGTATTGAAAATTAATGTTTATAACCTTCAACAAAGCTTTAATGATGTCACCCTTGTTGACAGTGATAAAAACTCAACAGCGCTGTCAGTATTACCCTTTCAGCAATTAGAGCAAAGTGTTGAGCGTATGGCACATGTGGTTGATCAAATATTGACCTTGAACCGGACTAATCCGGAACAAATATTGGCTGAAAGTGCGGTGCTTAATTTACAAGAGCTATTGCAAGAATGTATTAGTGAGCTCTATCCTTATATTGCCAGCAGAGGCCATGATATCGAACTGAATAGTGCGCCATTGAACATTTTGGGCAACAGGTTTGCCATAGGTATACTATTGAAAAATTTGATTGCTAATGCTGCTAAATATACCCCGGATAATGGCAATATTTTAGTTTCGTGCGTACAAGACAAAAATAAGCTTATATTACGTGTTGAAGACTCCGGCCCGGGTATTGCGCCGGAAGAATATTCACGGGTATTTGACCGCTTTTATCGTGTTGGCGGCGATAGCCACAATTCAAAAGTTATTGGCTGTGGGTTAGGCTTGTCGATTGTTAAACATATTGTAGAATTGCATCAAGCAAACATCAGCTTAAGTCGCTCAAAGGCTTTGTTTGGCTTATGTGTAAAGGTTGTTTTTTCTATGGCGGATAGTAACAGCGGTGCAACTATTAATGGCAATAAATTATCCAGCTCACCAGCAAAGGGAGATTATTAATGAGCCAATTTTCTGTCAAACTTATGCAAAGCGTTATGGTCTTTTTCACGCTATTGTCATTTGCTAGCTTGGCAAATCGGCCGGAATTCGAGTTAGAACTTAAAAATCATTTGTTTTATCCGGCTGAAATAGAAATTCCAGCCAACACGAAAGTAAAATTAGTTATTTATAATCGAGATACCACTCCTGAAGAGTTTGATAGTTTTGACCTTAATAGAGAAAAAGTGATTTTTCCACAAAAAAAATCTGTGATTTTTATTGGACCTTTACCTCCGGGTCATTACAAATTTTTTGGTGAATTTAACCCTAATAGCGCTCAAGGCACCATTATTGTTATCCCTAAAAAGAGTGCCGCTGATGCTAATATAGAGACTTTAGCGCTAGCTTATACTGCACCGCTAGTAGTGAATAGCCTTCTGCTTAAGGAGATTTTACATGTTAATTAATACCGTTATTCTTTTTTTAAGAGATGCTTTACCGATATTTGTCATTAGTATTATTTTGATCTCGATGCTACAGCAACAAGGTATTAAGTTGCGGTGGTATTACCTCGCGTTATTGACTAGCGTAATGTTAAGCTTAGTTTTATTAAATACTTTTGATGAAATTGCACATACACTAGATGATACGGGGCGAGAATGGCTTTATGCTTGTCTCTACATTGTTTGTTATTTTATATCGCTGTTGTTATTGAGCCAGCTTTCAATCGTAAAAAGACCAGTAAGCGTCCGAAAACTTACCCTTATTCGACTTTGTGCAGTGGCCTTAACCGTTATTGTTATGACACTCAATGGTGCGAATTTTCTAATTTATATCACTGGCTTTTGGCATCAAAATAATGCATCTAATGCCTTGGTGGCAGGTGTTATTCTTGGTGTGGGTATTTGCGCGAGTATCGCTGTATTGCTGTATTTTTTAATGGCGTTTATTGAACGTTATTGTCGCCTTATTCGTGAAGCACTATTGATAGTTTTTAGTGTTGGACTATTGATGAAAGCGACAAAATTATTGATCCAAATCGATGTTTTACCTGGGAATAGGCTTTTGTGGGACTCTAATTATTTAATAATGGAAAATTCCGAACTAGGGCAGTTGTTTACGGTGTTTTTTGGCTATGATGCCACGCCAACATTACTGCAACTATTACTTTATATTTCGGCCATTGTGATTGCCATTGCTTTGACTTTTTTTTGCTCGACGCTTTCAAAGTCAACACGCACTATAGTGAGTCATAAGGAGACGGTTTGATGAACTTTCTAATCTTTAAAAGATCAACACGATTTAGCTTATTACTGTTGATTTTATCTGCTTTTTCAGCGCTGACATGTCAAGTTGCGCGGGCTGACGGTGTTGTTGTTGATAAGGTATATCATCCCTATGTACTACCTAACGAGCAAGAATTTGAATGGCGTATGCTGTCACATCAAAATGACGCGGGTAACAGTTTAGGGCAACGAATAGCCTACGGAAAATCGATAACCGACAATGTTATGATTGAATTTTATATTGTGGGTGAGCGAGATAGAGATGGTGACTTTGGCTTGTCTGCCTATGAAGTTGAAACGCGCTGGATGATGACAGATCAAGGCGAATATTGGGCCGATTGGGGCTTGTCATTTGAAGTCGAAAAAGTACATGAATTGGATATTTGGGACGTCACTACCGGTTTGTTATTTGAAAAAGAATTTGGTCGTGATAGCTTAGCGTTGAATGCGTTTTTAATTTATGAAAGTGGTAGCGATATCAAAAATGAATTTGAAACAGAGTTTCGTTTGCAATACCGCTATCGGTGGCTACCACAAGTTCAGCCAGCTATTGAAATTTATATTGGCGAAGACTATACCGGTATTGGTCCCACTTTTATGGGCATACAAAGGTTTGATGGTCAAAAACAATTGAAATGGGAATTGGGTTTTATAACCGGTTTAAATGGTGATGACAAAGATCATATCTTACGTGCTTCCATTGAATATGAATTTTAAAAAATCATGTTGAAACATTTATTGATTCGACAATTATTTTGGTGTGTTTTTGCCTTAGCATTACTGGTTTTTTCTTTAGGTGTTAGTTGGCAAGTGAGTAAAGCGACAAACTTTTTATATCATGTTTGGTACCAAACATTAGAAATAAATACCTTGATTAGTAAAACTGTGCCAAAAAACACCCAAGGTAAGCGTGACTTTCCCATTAACGATGTGAAATTACACGAAAAAAAGTTTGCCGATATTGTGCAGTCTATCCACCATCACGGTGATGGTTTAACAGAAATTAGTTATTTAAATCATCAGGGGATATTACAAAAATTATTAACTAAAAGTGAAGTGCAGCATTTGCAAGATGTGGCTAATTTACTCGATAATATAACTAAACTGTGGTGGGGTAACTTACTTTTTTTGCTCAGCTTATTGATATTTTATAGCCGTAAAGCTAAGCAATTAACAACAGAGTCGATAAGAGCAATGCCGACAGCAAAGCAGAAGTTAATCGCTTTAGCCTGCTTTATTTTTTTGGTTATCGCTATCTTGGGGATATGGGGTTTTACAAAAGTTTTTTATTATTTACATACTGTTATATTTCCTAACGATCATCAGTGGTTTTTTTATTACCAAGACTCGTTAATGTCTTCGCTTATGAAAGCGCCTGATATTTTTGCTGCTATAGCCGGACAACTGCTCTTAACCGCTTTACTATTAGCGCTAATTATTGATGTAATATTAAGCCGTTATCAGCGTCAAAAATAAAGTTTAATTAATCTTAAACGTATATGAAATTAACAACTTCATTTTATTATTTTATTGAGATTTACTAGCGTACATATCAGAGATATTATTGCTAATAAATAAAGAGGCTTTAACGGCAATGCTTTTTAGTGTTTGTATATCTTGTGGCTGCCACTCTGTTTTATTCCCCGTACGTTCACAGCAAATAATACCTAATGGAACAAAGTCTTTATTGAAGGTAACATCCAATAAAGAATGAATATTGTGGACGTCAAAATACCCATGGTTAAAACACTTTGCGACTTCGTCATTTCTTGCATCACAAGCTACTAAAACATCATTCTCTACTATATGAGAAAAATAATTTTTATAATCACTTTCAAGTAAATGTTCACCTGTTGATCGTTTGCCAAATTCATCTACACACATTAATGAAAACATCGCTGAATAGTCACTGTGAAATAGCCAAATACCCACACGATCACATTTAGGAACAGTAGACTTAATCGACATGCAAATTTTTAATAGTTTATTATTTAAAGAGGTACGCGGATTACTTAAATAAAGGGATAGGTTTGATAATATTTCGATAAGTTACATCAATTAATAGTTTGTAAGTTGAGATAAATCAATAAAAATTATGCTGAAAGACAAAATAGATAAATCGCTTAGACATGAGCCAAGAAATTAATACATAGGCATAATTTTTATTGCTGTGCGTTTTTAAAATGGGTCATTAATGTCAAAATACTTACTTATTGAGTTGGGTTAACTCTTCAATACGGTATTTTGTCACAATATTATAACATCTTTTATAAGCAATAGCTGCGCTAGCATCAGGCGCTAGCACTAAATATTGCCAACGACAGTTATCTTCACGATAACGGATAAAATTATGCTGTGAGCGTTTAAACATATTTAATGCTGTGCTCTGTCCGCTATTATTAGCCAATTCTTGTAAGATAAAAGTCTGATTATTTACCCAAGTTTGCAGCTCACGATCTTTATTTTTTTTAATACCATCCAAGCAAAGTGACACTTGAGCAATAGTTTCCATATTGGCTTCACACATTGCTATGGTATTTTTAGCCATTGCTGCAGTAGAAAACCCCAACAAGCTAAGCAATAGGTATTTACTAAAACAGTTATTATTCATGATTAATATTATTCATGATTAATCATTATGCCGGTAGTACTTTTTTGTAAGGTTTAACGGTCACTTTTTTATAAACACCCGCTGCTATGTAGGGGTCTTGATCTGCCCACTGTTGAGCGTCAGCTAAACTGTCGAACTGTGCAATAATAAGTGAACCGGTAAAACCTGCGTCGCCAGGGTTTTCACTATCAATAGCAGGACAAGGGCCAGCCACAAGTAGCTTGCCTTGATCTTGCAATACACGTAAACGAGCTAAATGATTTTCACGCACGCTCATACGCAGAGCTAAACTATTTTCAACATCTTCACTGTAGATAAGATAAAACATATTACATCCAAATTATTATTAATTAAAAGCCGCAAGTAGCGGCCAAGTTAAATTATTCTTGTTTATTTTCTTTCTTCCTAATCTCAGGCATGTATTTATACCAAGACAACACTGAGCCAATAGCAAATAAAAACAAAGAAAATAACTAACGGGATATCTTCTAAAAGTGCGAGCATAAGCTCGTATTAAAACGATAAGATAACAATTCTATCCAAAGCTAAGTCATACGCCAAACTATTTAAGGATATAAGTTGTAATAGTGTTGATAAGTTAGGGATAAACGCTCATTTATCCCTAACGTTACTCAGCTTTTACTAGATGGTACTGGTATTGAAGTTAACGCCTTGTATTTATCTTTTGATTATAGCTTGGCTTAAGTTTGCTGATAGCCAAACGGATCGTCAATGGAATAAGAAGGCTCAGTAAACCACTTTGCTCCAGAATCAGTCATGTAGAAGTGATCTTCTAAACGCACGCCAAATTCATTCGGCAATACCAGCATAGGCTCATTTGAGAAACACATACCTTTAGTCAGTGGCGTTCTATCACTGCGCACTAGGTAAGGCCATTCGTGAATATCTAAGCCAACACCATGGCCTGTTCTATGTGGACAGCCTGGAGTTTCGTAATCTGGTCCTAAACTTTGGCTGGCTAAATAAGCTCTGGCGGCAACATCTACATCACCGCAAGCTACGCCAATTTTGGCGGCATCAAAGGCCGCTTTTTGTGCTAGCTTTTCGAAAAGCCACATTTCACGTTGGCGTTGATTAGGCTCACCAAATACATAAGTACGAGTAATATCAGCGTTGTATCCTTCAACCTGACAGCCAGTATCAATCAAAACTATGTCATTTGTTTCCAGTGTTTTTGGTGATTTTACGCCGTGTGGATAAGATGAATCTTCACCAAATAGCACAATACAAAAATAGGAACCGGCAGTAGCGCCCACTTTGCGGTGCGCTTGGTCAATAAAGTGGGTGACTTCTTGGGTAGTAATCCCCACATGTAATATCCGAGCAACAGCTTTATGCACTTCGATAGTCATATTTTTTGCCTGTTGCAATAAGGCTATTTCAGTGTCTGATTTTTCTGCACGACAACCCGCGGTTACACATTTTGCATCAACAAGTTCAAACTGCGGTGCCGCTTTTTTAATACCGTCGGCAATAAAAAAAGCGGTAGACTCATCTATGGCTACTTGGCCTGAGTTAATGCCACACTCAGCCAAGGTTTGTTTAAATAGCAGATAAGGACTTTCGTGTTCTTGCCAGCCTTTTATCTCGCCTTTAATGGTCATATATTGCTCAAGCGTATTCACTTCAAAAAATGGCGTGATATATTTAATCTCACCCTGTTGAGGAATAATAGCGCCAACCATACGTTCGCTGGCGTACCAACGCGTACCTGTAAAGTAATATAAATTTGTTCCGGCGTTGATATAGGTGGCTTCAATATTATTTTTAGCCATAATTGTTTGCGCTTTCACAATACGCTGTTTTAATTCAGCCTCTGTTATTGCTTGCACTTTGCTCGTCATATTGACTAACTTCTCAAGTTCAATTTTTGCGGTAGAGCCGCCAACACCTATAGTCATATGGTTCCTTAAAAAATTTAATTAATACTGGTATATTTTATACAAAAAAATAAGCCATGTATCGTAATAAATAAATTAGCGGTATGATAAAGAAATTTATCCTACCGCTAAGCGGTCAAATTAAGCGGTCAAATATTGTAATCCCAGAAAGATCACAAGCCCAATTAACTCCATTAACCCAAGGAATAGCTATGCGTAAAAAAGTCGAGTTTATCAGTGGTGAACACCGCTTAAGTGGTTTACTGGAAAGTCCTGAATCTGAGGTTAAGTTTTATGCCTTATTTGCTCATTGTTTTACCTGTGGCAAAGACATCGCGGCGGCATCACGTATTAGCCGAGCTTTAGTGCAAAAAGGTATTGCGGTATTAAGATTTGATTTTACCGGGTTAGGTAATAGTGATGGTGATTTTGCTAACAGTAATTTTTCTTCAAATATACAAGATTTAATTGCGGCGGCAGATTTTCTTCGCACAGAATATCAAGCACCACGACTGCTTATTGGCCATAGTTTAGGCGGTGCAGCTGTGCTTAGCGTTGCTCAATATGTTGAAGAAGCGAGCGCAGTGGTCACTATTGGGGCGCCATTAGATGCAGCGCATGTCGCGAAAAACTTTGCCCTGCAGCTTGATGATATTGAAAAAAATGGTAAAGCAGAGGTTAATTTAGCTGGGCGTGTATTTACCATAGAAAAACAATTTTTAGATGATATAAAGCGCTACGATACCCGTCATATTGGTCAACTAAAAAAAGCACTTTTAGTCATGCACTCGCCAATCGACAGCACGGTAAATATCAGTGAAGCGGAAAAAATATACCAAGCCGCCTTACATCCTAAGAGCTTTGTTAGTTTAGATGATGCCGACCATTTACTGACCAATAAACGTGATGCTGAATATGCTGCTGATGTAATAGCGGCGTGGGCAGGGCGATATATTACTTACGCGGACAATACTAACCCTATTGCTGAAACTGCTAGCAGTAAGCCTGACAAAAATGAGGTCGCTAAAGGCCACGTTATTGTAGAAGAAAAAAACCATAAATTTACTCAACATGTCAGCACTAATAGTCACTATTGGCTTGCTGATGAACCAGAAAGTGTTGGTGGTAATAACATGGGACCTGATCCTTACGAGCATTTGCTAGCGGGCTTAGGCGCTTGTACCGCCATGACTTTACGTATGTACGCCGAGCGTAAAAATTTGGCCATTAAACATATTAAAGTGGAGCTAACACACAGTCGAGATTATCAACAAGACTGCCAAGAATGTGAAAGTGAAAGTCAGGGCATTGAAGCCATAGTGCGGAAAATTAGCTTTGTTGGCGAGCTAGAAACAGCTCAATACGCGCGATTTTTAGCCATAGCAGATAAATGTCCAGTACATAAAACGCTGCACAATAATGTCAAAGTGGTGAGTACATTGCTTAATCAAGCATAAAAATCAGACTCACTTGAAATAACTCACGCTAAATAACTCACTAAAGTGAATGAATTTGAGTTATTTATTTCAAGTTAGGCTGTTCTATCTGCTGATGATAAATTATCATTGGCAGATAGAAGATCATCATTGTTATAAAAACATGTAAAGTATAGAGTTTGGGATATGTCTGAAGCGTTAAAGGGTATTAAAGTCGTTGATTTAAGTCGAATTTTGGCTGGGCCTTGGGCATCACAAATGCTGGCTGATATGGGGGCTGAAGTTATTAAGGTGGAGAGACCAAAAAAAGGTGATGATACTCGTCATTGGGGTCCTCCATTTATTAAACCGGCGCATGATAATGAACCTGCCCAAGCTGCCTATTACCATAGTGCAAACCGCAACAAACAGTCAATCGCTATTGATATAACCCAGCGACAAGGGCAACAAGTGATAAAAGACATGATTATTAAAGCCGATGTCTTAATTGAAAACTATAAAGTGGGCGGTCTTGAAAAATATGGTTTGAGTTATCAGCAAGTGAAAAAACTCAACCCTAAATTAGTTTATTGTTCAATCACAGGCTTTGGTCAACATGGCCCATACGCACATAAAGCCGGCTACGATGCCATGATCCAAGGTGAGGGTGGCTTAATGAGTTTAACCGGTGCTGCTGATGGCGAACCGATGAAAGTTGGTGTGGCCGTGATTGATGTGATGACCGGACTATATAGCGCTAATGCTATTCTTGCGGCATTACTCGCTAAAACGCATACCAACAAAGGCCAACACATAGATATTGCTTTGCTTGACGTACAAGTGGCAACGCTGGCTAATCAAGGCATGAACTATTTAGCCACAGGTGAAAACCCAAAGCGGTTAGGGAATGCTCATCCCAATATTGTGCCTTATCAAACCTTCGCAACTAATGATGGCAGCTTAATATTAGCGATAGGTAATGATCAACAGTTTGAACGATTTTGTCAGGCCGCTCAGTGCTTAGAATTAGCAAACAATGCCTTATTTAACACCAATCAACATAGGGTCGAAAATCGTATTGAACTCGTGCCGCTTTTAGCGCTTATTATCGCTAAGCAAAGCACAGATTATTGGGTCACGATATTAGAAGCAATCGCGGTACCTTGTGGACCGGTAAATACCTTAAAGCAGATATTTAACCACCCACAAATACACCATCGCGAGATGGTAAAACAAGTACCAGATAAAGATGGTAGGTTAATTAAAACCGTAGCATCACCGATTAACTTATCGGATACGCCATTACAATATAAACACGCCGCGCCGAATATTGGCCAACATAGCCAACAGATTTTAACGCAGTTTTTACAGTATAATGACGAGAAAGTTGCCGCGTTATTGCAAGCTGGTGTTGTAGCGTAATTTTATGGTTTGCATCGTTTGTATTGTTTGTAAAAAAAAGAGCTAAAATCAGTGGGTTCTGTTATTTTCATCTTAAATAAATCGCGCTAATTCACGCTAAATAAATCGAGAATAAGGTTAATTAAGTCATTAATCTATATGGTAATTACCTGTATGTTTAGACGTTAGCTAGTTCGGTTTTATTGTGAAATTTAAGAGCAGAACTTTTTTAAAAAGCCAACATCATTTTATGTCGCTTAATGTAATTATGTTTATCGAGAAACCCATGTCTAATTCAATGTCTTTAGAAAAAATATTTATTATTATAGCGATCATATTAGGGTTTGGCTCTGCGGTTGACTTGATATATGCTTTATCAGACGCAAATATTCAACTCGCTGAGGTATTGCGTTGTATATTAAATATTGTTATTGCTGGCTTTTTATATCTTTATTTTAATAAAAAACATAAAGCAAAAGTTGAAGATTAAATACCTTGGCAAGTTAAGCATGATACTCGTCTATAATTAGCTACTTAACTCTTAAAATCATCTGCCCAGATGTTAAATTTATCGTGATCAATCACTCCTTATCATTAATTTTTTAGATAGTTGTTTTATATCAAAGTAAATAAATTTTTGTATGCTACTTTTAATTTATACCTATAAATAAAAGAAGATGTTATGAGTAAAATATTCGTTGTTGCCGATATATCAGACAGCAAACAAGTCGCGATAAAACGAGCTTGTGAACTGGCTAAAACTAAAAACCAATCATTGCATATTGTTTATTTTTGTTATCAAAGTTTACGTCATATTCAAGATGATCCACAAAATATAAAACAAGCGGTAATCGATGCGGTTACCTATAACGCAAAAAAATCACTCAAGACCTTAGTGCCTGACGATATTGACTACAGTTATGAAGTCGTATGGGAAAAACGTATTGACCATTGGATAAATGACTACGCAAAACAACACCCACTATCAATGGTAGTGAAAACGGCCCATCGCAGTGAGACTTTTTTATACACATCTACCGATTGGCAATTATTACGCGCGTGCCCAGCACCGATATTTATTGTCAGTGATCATAAATGGCGTAAATCGCCAAATGTCTTAGCCGCTATTGATTTAGAGACTAAGCGTAAAAGTAAACAAACACTAAATCATCAGATATTAACGGCAGCGAAAGAGTTTGCTAAAGTGAACAACGCAGAATTATTTGTCTGTTATACCTTACAATTTTCAACGTTTTTACGTGACTTAGGTTTACAATACAAAGACGAATTAGAAATTAAAGCAGGGAAAACCCTAAAGCATAAAATTGAAAAGTTAGCGGCAGAATATGACATTCCTGTAGCGAATTTTTTTATTAAAGCCGGTGAACCCGAAAAAGTAATTCCCAGTATTGCGGCTCGGCAAAAAGCAGGGTTAGTGGTTATTGGCACTATTGGTCGAAAAGGTTTGAAAGCAAAAGTGTTAGGCAATACCGCTGAGAAAATTTTAAGCTTGTTAAAATCAGACGTGCTAGCACTAAAACCAGAATAACTAGCGGGTATTTAACTTTAGTTATCACTATTTTATTACAACTTTGATCAGGACTATGACCAGAACTAACACCAAGCGTTTCGGCTATACTATTTATAGCCGAAACTATAGGCAAAACTAATAGCCGAAACGGGTGCTGAAAAAAGATGCTTCAGCGCTAGATGCTTAATTCTGGTCTTTACTTGGTTTAGCTTTACTTACCTTGGCTTTGCTGGGCTTAGTCTTACTTTTTTCGGTTTTATTTTTTACCGTGGCATTATCGGTATCTTGCATAGGGGGCAGCATACCTTTAAGTAAACGGCCAAATATATCTGCACCGGTAATAATACGTTTAGTTTCACCCCATACCAGCAGTACATCGTGTTCAATAACGCCGTCAAAGTTTTTATCAATAGAGGTACTTACTTTCATTTTCAAAATGGCTTCATTTAACGATGTCGTTTCATCAGTGATAACAACCGGACGATGACAAAAATTATAAGGGTCAAAGTTTTCTGACTGAAATAGTGCGCTACGCAAGAAGCCATCAGCATCAATAACCAGTAAAGGTTCACCTTCGAGGTTGGTTAACACCACCCAACTATAACCAGAATGGTTTAGCATAGTTAAAAATGGATCGTCGGGGCCAGAATAAGTATCTGGCAGAACCGGTAAATCAAGCTTTGTTGGCAAGGCGATAATGGAGTTAGGGTCAATAACTTCACCTTCTTCTGTGACTCTAATTTCATCTAAAGCAAAAAAATTCAGTGCGCCAATACCCTCAACATGATTCAAGTCGGCTTCCTCAGCGCTAATATGCTCTTTAATAATACTGCCTAATTCACTTTCTGCTAAATAGGTAATGCCTTCTTTGCCCAACCAAGCGTCAAGTATTAGCGCACTTGGGCGAGTAACGGGGTAAAGCAGAAACTGGTAGAAGCGAATAATAGGCGCGAGCATGCTACCCATTTTTAAGGCATTGCGAGAAAAGTAAGCCTGAGGCGTAATTTCACCCACCACAGTGATCACTATGGTTGAGAACAAAAAGGCCCCAACACCCGCAAGTACCGAGTCAGACAACATGGTTAACAAAACATTAATACCCACATTGCCCCATAAAATAGTCGCTAATAAAAAGTTAGAATCGTTTCTCAGTGTTAATACCGTTATGGCGGCTTTATTGCCTTTATTTGCTTCTACTTCTAGCTGTAACCTACTGAGTGAAAAAAACGCTAAATTTAATCCAGAAAAAATGGCAGATTGTGAAATACAAAACGCAATGGCAATCCAGGTGATAGTTTCTACGGGCATTACTCTTTCCTTTTTTTACTTTTCTAAAGTAGCAGCAAGCTACCTAATCCCAAAAACACCACAAAGCCAACAATATCGGTTACTGTGGTTAAAATAACCGCGCCAGATAAGGCTGGGTCGATATTTAATTTGTTTAATAATGCCGGGATCATAACGCCGGAGGCAGACGCGGTCAGTAAATTTAATAAAATTGCTAAGGCAATAACGAAACTTAGTTCGATGCTGTCAAACCAAAAATAAGTAATTGCACCGATAACAATAGACCAAATGATGCCATTGACCCCGCCCACTTTTAACTCTTTTCGCAGCAGCACTTTTCTATTTTGTTCTGTTATCTGCCCTAGGGCTAAGCCTCGAACAATAACCGTTAAGGTTTGACTACCGGATACGCCTCCCATAGAGGCAACTACCGGCATTAATACCGCCAAGGCTACCACTTGTTGCAGGGTTGCTTCAAAAAAACCAATAAACCAAGACGCCAAAAATGCGGTCAGTAAGTTAATACCAAGCCAAATGCCACGGTTTTTGGCACTGGTGCGTACACTAGCGAATAAGTCTTCGTCGGTACTTAAACCCGCGGCGGTAGTCATTTGCTCTGTTTGCGACTCTTGCTTTACTTGATAGGCGGTTTCGACAGTAAATCGGCCAAGAAAATGTTCGTTTTCATCCACAACGGGTAGCGACATTTTACCTGATAATATGACCGTTTCCGCTGCAGTTGTTAACTCTTCATTAGCATTAAGTCTTGTTATCTCAGCAGAAAAAAGTGTTTTTAACGTGCTTTCGCCGTCACTTTGTATTAGCGTATTAATGGCGACAGTACCGGTTAAAACACCTTCTTTATTGACCGCATAAAAGTCTTCGGTATAGGGCGATAGACCTTTTTGTAAAAGTAGCTGCGCACTAGTGACTTTAAGTTTTTCTGAAATGCGAACATAATTGTAATCTAACCAGTGACCGACTTCATCAACACTAAATTGCTGTGCCTGTTGATAAAGTTTTCGCTGTGAGTCATCTAAATTTTTTATCGCATATTTTAATAGGCGGCTTGGTATTTCCTCTGCAATTTCAATTACTTCATCAACATCTAGTTGGGCAAGTAACTCAAAACATTCCTCGTCGCTCAACGCCTGAATTAAGCTGGTTCGAGTGCCTTGTCCCATATCGACAAAAGCAGACCTTTGCATTGTTTCAGGGTAAGTAGACCAAACACTTAAACGCTTATCTTGTGGCAGTGCTTCAATTAACAGGGCAAATTGTTCTGGCGCGAGTGTTTCAATGGCCGAGTGCATCACTTGGACAATTTCTTGCGTATGCTCTGCAATGAGAATGTCGTCAATGACTAAGGATAATTTATCAATGGGATTTTCTAACATTTATTTATCCTTAAAGTTGTTTTAATAAAGGCATATAACCTTGTGTGGGAGCGTAACTGTTTGTCATTTACGCTTAACTTTTATGTTATTACTTTTAGTGAGCTATATTCGGTGAATTATATTCGTATTTAAAAACAAGTGTATTACAATCAAGAGGAAATAAGTTAGCTTTAATGCTAATTTAGTTCACTATTTTTTTAGCTTTGGCTTGTTGCTGCTTTTTTGACTTTATAACAATAAAATCAAAGGTCAGGGGTAATAATCATCCCGTTTAACTCGGGGCATATTGAGAGTATATAATGATAAAATGTATGTTGATATCAGCAACTAAAAAAACTATCTTTGGTAGCAGTGAATTAATCAAGCAATGGCAAGAAAATGACGATACTACACTGTGGATTGATCTTGATAACGTTGAATTAGAAGAAGAGAAACGGCTATTAACGCAGTTTAATTGCCATCCTTTAGCGATAAATGATGCGCTTCGTGAGCGCCATCCGCCTAAAATTGAGTTGTTTAACGATTATATTTTTATGCTGTACCGCGGCATTATTGCCAATGACGATGGCCTAAGATTTGCTCATTTGCAAATCAGTATGTTTATCGGTAAACGTGTACTCATTACCCGTCACCCACAAAGCTCATTAGCGATTAACGAGTTATTTTCCGAAAGCAGTGAAAAATACCTTAAGCGCAGTCCTGTGCATTTGGCACTGAGGCTTTTCCACAGCAGTTGTGGTTATTATCTTAAAGAAATGTTTAGTTTTGAAGCTGAGCTAGAAAAAATTGAAGATGACTTTCAATTAAGTGGTAATGACAAAATGATGAAGCAAATTACCTCATATCGCTCACAACTGGTGAAAATAAGGCGTACTTTTAACTACCATGTCAACATGGGAGAAAGGCTAAAAGCTTATGTAGATGATGAAGATACGGATATAATCACAGATAAAGAAATCCATACGGTTAATGATTTACGCGAGCGTTTAGACCGTTTGCTGAGCCTTTCGCAAATGTATTACGATATTTGTGGTGATTTAATCAATGGCTATATGTCTGTAACCTCGCATCAACTTAACGCCACTATGCGGGTACTAACCGTGATCACAGCATTATTTGTACCTTTAACCTTTCTTGCCGGTATCTATGGGATGAACTTTGAATATATACCTGAACTAAAAGCAGCTAATGGTTACTTTATTTTATTAGGGGTAATGGCGTTGGTTTCAGTGGTGCTGCTGATGATATTTAAGAAAAAACGTTGGTTGTAGTAAGTAGTTAAATGCTAATTTATTGGAAACTATACCCAAATAAACCGGTATAGTTTCTTAACTAGGTCTGGTTTCACTCAATAATAATAAAAAACTATTCAATAATACGTTTAAATGGCGGTAAAGAGTTTAATAAGTCTTTACCATAACGTTTATTCACCACACGCCGGTCCATTAGTATAATAACACCATAATCTTTTTCGTTTCTCAGTAGTCGTCCAGTCGCTTGAATCAGCTTTTTCGAGGTTTCAGGTACTGAGATAGACATAAACGGATTGCCGCCTTTAGCCGTGATATATTCTGCTTGAGCCTCTTCTACTGGCGATGATGGCACCGAAAACGGCAACTTGGTAATAATCACATTAGTGAGATAATCACCGGGTAAGTCCAAGCCTTCAGAAAAACTTTGCGTACCAAAAATAATACTGTCTTCTTTTTTGTCACAAAGGGCTTTATGAGTTTCAATGATTTTTTGTCGAGACTGTTCACCTTGCACCAAAATACTGAGCTTGGTTTGTTCTCGCAGGGCGGTCACCACTTTGTCCATTTGCCAATACGAGGAAAATAGCACTAGCGTCGCTTTACCGCGTTTGATTTGTTCAGGCAACTTGGCAATTAATTCGTCAGTAAACTGATCCGCACTCGGCTCATATTGCATTTTAGGCACGATCAGCTGCGCGTTGTTTTGATAATCAAAGGGTGAATCAACTTTTTGGTATTGGCTGCCATCATCTGTTCTTAAACCCGCTTGTCGGCGAAAATGATCGAACGAGTTTAAAGCAAGAATAGTGGCAGAGCACAACACGGCGCCTTCACACTTAGACCACAGCATATTTTCTAAGGTGAAACCTACTTCGATAGGCGAGCCACTAATTAAATAGTCACTACGTTTACCTTCAATTTGCTCCAGCCAACGCGCCATAGGGGCACCTTTGTCGCTATCCGTTTTGGCATACATTTGCCATAAGGCATTAAAATTTTCCAAGCGTTGGATCATAAAGCCAGATTCGGCCAACAAGGGTTCGGCTAAATATGTTTGTGTATCACCGTCTTTCACCGATTCCATCAGCAAGTTATAAAGCTTATTTAAATGCGTTAAACATTTTTTAGAGCTCTGGGTTAAATCTTCGGCCCAATGCTTTAATGATTGCGGAATAATGCCATTTTCAAAACGAAATTGCAGTGGTTGGTTTTGCATCTGCTTGCTATTTTTCACTGGTTGGTGAAAATAAAGGCTGCGATTATTATCAATAAAACTCAGCACTTTTTGTATGTCAGCTAATATATCTTGGCAATCGTCAGCCATTTTTATTGAGGGAGAAATCGCACTATTTGATTTAACCAATTTTGCGATTTTATCACCGGTTTCTGGCAATTTATTAAGCCAGTCAATCGCGCCCTTGAGCGTCAGGTTTGCACTAGAGTGATCGCGTGTTACTTTTGGCAAGTGATGTGCTTCATCAATAATGTAAAAAGTGTCTTCAGGAGCTGGTAATATCTTACCGCCACCCAGTTCTAAATCAGCCAAGAGTAAACTATGATTAACTACTAACACATCAGCAGCGTCCATGGTCTCTCTGGCCTTATGAAATGGACAATGACTATGCTCTGAAACATGCTTTAAGCAACTATGTTTATCGGCTTGTATTTGTTGCCAAATATGATGATTAACTGACTCTGGCCAAGCGTCAATATCGCCGGGCCAACTATTATCATTGAGCGCTTGGTGCATCTTATTTAAGGTTCGAATATCACTCGCTTGGGGTTTTTCTGCAAAGGTAAAACCGGCTTGCGGGCTGTCGTCATTCGCCACCGCTTGCGCGAGTTTTTGCCGACAAACATAACGTTGGCGTCCTTTTGCTAAGGTAAAGTTAAAGTCTAAACCGCTGTGTTTTTTTAGAAAGGGCAGGTCTTTATCAACCAGTTGTTCTTGCAATGCCACGGTCGCGGTCGCTATACAAACTTTTTTGTTGCGATTTAACGCTAACGGAATAGCGCCAAGCGCATAAGCTAAAGACTTACCCGTACCTGTGCCCGCCTCAATAGTGATAATTTTACGTACTTTGTCGTAATCACCCGCCAATGTTTTGGCAATTTCAGCAATTAAAAAGGTTTGCTGTTGGCGCGGGTTAAAGTTGGTGAGGTTTTCACCTATGCTTTTATAGGAGGTTCTAATAACTTGTTTAATTTTATCGCTTAACATTGCGGCTATAGTTTCCTATCGACAAAAGATGATTTACACTGCTGTATATATTAACAGTTTGTCATGAGTAATTAGAACCATTAATGCAACTTTCTCCTGAAAATGTTCCTGACGTAGTTCAATCGTTAGCTAGCACTCGTGGTTTTCTGTTGACCCGAAATGTGGCAGACCGAAACAATCACCTTGAAATTACCCTATGGTTGAAAACGCCACAAGGGTCAGTGCAGCTGATTATTGATAACGAACGTGCGGTTTTTTTTGTTGAAGTTAGTGATGTTACTCATGTTAGAGACGTTTTAGCTAAACAAGGCATTAACCTTGACGAGATAAAAGCACTTGCGCTAAAAGCATTTAACCAAGCCGCGGTGGCGGCAGTATATTTTTTGACCTTACGTGATTTTTACCAAGCGCGCGCGCTACTAAAGCAAAAAGGTATTAAGTGTTATGAAGACGACATTCGCCCAGATGATCGTTTTTTAATGGAGCGTTTTATTACGGCCGATCTCACCTTTGCTGGTCAGGCAGTAAATTTGACTTCAGCCGATAATCAAGCTTACCAGCGCTTTGAGCAGGTTAAATGTAAACGTATTGATAAAGCGCAACAAACTGACATTGCACTATCGAGCGTATCGCTTGATATCGAATGTTCAATGTCGGGTGAACTCTATTCTATCGGGCTATATAGCGAGCATTGTCAGCAAGTGTTGATGATTGCCAATGCAGAAGAAATAGCCCGCGAGCAACAAGCTACCAGCGACATTGATATTGTTTGGCAAGCTAATGAACAAGCATTATTAGTAAGTTTGCTCGCTTGGTTTACCCAACACGACCCTGATATTATTATGGGTTGGAACGTGATTAATTTTGATTTTGCTTTATTACAAAAACGTTATGATTTATATAATCTTAAATTTACAATTGGTCGAGATAAAAAAGTACCCCATTGGCGTAAAAATCAAAGTAGTGAACAGCAATTTATTGAAATTAATGGCCGTGTAGTGCTCGATGGTATCGACTTACTGAAAAGTGCTACTTATAACTTTCCCAGTTTTTCACTCGACAATGTCGCGAATACCTTACTGGGTATTGGCAAAAAAGTTGACGATGTAGATCACCGAATTCAAGAAATAACTGATAACTTTCATCACGATAAAACAGCGCTGGCGCTTTATAATTTAGAAGATTGTCGTTTAGTGCTGTTGATTTTTCAGCATACGCAGTTATTAGAATTTTCCATGCTCAGGGCGCAGTTAACGGGTTTAGCCATTGATAGAATCGGTGGCTCTGTCGCCGCTTTTACCAACTTATATTTGCCTAAATTACATCGTAGTGGCTATATTGCGCCTAATATGGGCGATGGCGATCAAGGGTTTGAATCACCGGGCGGCTTTGTGATGGACTCTACCCCTGGGCTGTATCAAAATGTGCTGGTGTTAGATTTTAAAAGCCTGTATCCCAGTATTATCCGCAGTTTTAATATTGACCCTATGGGCTTGATTGAAGGTTTAAAATCACCAGAAACAGCCATAGAGGGTTTTGACGGGGCTTATTTTTCAAGAGAACAGCATTTTCTACCTGATATCATTACTGAGCTTTGGAAAGAGCGAGATATTGCCAAAAGAGATAAAAATGCCGCCTTGTCACAAGCGATAAAAATTATTATGAATTCATTTTATGGTGTTTTAGGCTCAACCGGCTGCCGATTTTTTGATCCCCGGTTATCTGGCTCTATTACGAAACGCAGCCATAGCATACTAAAAACTACTAAATCATGGATTGAAGCAAAAGGTTATCAAGTTATTTACGGCGACACCGACTCAATATTTGTCCATGTCGGTGATCACCAAAGCGCAGAGCAGAGCAGGGCGCTTGGTAAAATTTTACAAGATTACATTAACCAAAAGTGGCAAAAATTACTTAAAGAACAGTTTAATATTGTTAGCGAGCTTGATATTGAATTTGAAACCCACTTTAGTCAATTTTTAATGCCAACCATTCGTGGTCAAGATATAGGTACAAAAAAGCGCTATGCAGGCTTAGTACAAAAGGGCGAACAACAACATCTTGTTTTTAAAGGGTTAGAGAGTGTTCGCACCGATTGGACCGAATTAGCCAAGCAATTTCAACGTACTTTGTATTTGAAAATTTTTAATGACGAACCGGTTGCGGATTATATCAAGCAAATGGTGGCCGATACCTTAGCAGGTAAGCATGATGACTTACTTTATTATCGTAAACGTTTGCGCAGAAAGCTTGAGCTTTACGTTAAAAATGTGCCGCCACATGTGAGAGCAGCAAGGCTAGCCGATGAAATTTATAAGCAACAGGGAAAACCTCTTAAGTATCAAAATAAAGGGTGGATTGAATATCTAATGACCACCAATGGCCCACAAGCGAAAGGCTGTCAAAGCGCTGCTTTGGATTATCAATTTTACATTGACCGACAATTGCTCGCGGTAGCTGATGCTATTTTACCTTTTATCAATACCAGTTTTGATGAAATCACCAATAGCCAAATGAGTTTGTTTGAGCGCTAAAACTGACACTTGAGCCCACTGACTTACACTTGTGGCAACCGATAGTGTTATACCCAGTTAATGCTTGCTGTGTTCTTAAGATTGAAAGTTCTTAAGGGTTAAAATTTATAAGGTGAATAACGCCTAACTACTGGTTATAGCTTGTATTTATTTGAGTTCAGAAAAATTTGATCATACCAATTTCATTAATTAGGTGGTCTACTTTATACGCAAGAAAAATGACCAAATATAAGGCATTTATTTTAATAACTAGTTGTTCTAATTATTAAATAAATAACGCAGTAGTTGGTTATTTTAACCAGTAAAAATGATCAGATAATTAGTGAGATTGGTATTAATTAATCAAATGGCTACTACTCATATGATACTCTTTTATGTGCTTAATACTGTTCACGACTATGTTATGACAAAATAAAGCGTGCTTCTTTACTTAATTCGCGATACAAATACCTATAGATGGCTAGATAGCTATAATGAATTTGAAAAGTGTGAACGTTAGCAAGCTGAAATTAAAAATGAGTTAGCCGCTTTGTGAATGGTCAGCGCTGCTTGATTTCAAAAGGATAAGTTCCTTATCGAGCGATATCCAAAAAATATAACCGTGGAATGTAACCTAGAGATGAAAAAAGAAACAAAACTTATTAATGCTGGCCGTAAAAGCCAATGGACACGCGGTGTCGTTAACCCACCGGTAGAGCGCGCATCTACCGTAGTATTTAACTCGGTCAAAGAAATGAAGCATGCCACAGCCAATAAAACTAATCAGGTGTTGTTTTATGGCCGTCGTGGTACTTCAACATCGTTTGCTTTTAGTGATGCGATGACAGAGTTAGAAGGTGGAGCAGGTTGTGCCATATATCCGTCGGGTACGGCGGCAATCACTAATGCCATATTAGCCTTTGTTAAAACGGGCGATCATATCTTAATGGTCGATAGCACCTATGAACCCACCCGTGATTATTGCGATAAAATATTAGCTAAGTTAGGTATTGAAACGACTTATTATGACCCACTGATTGGTTCAGGTATTGAAGCGTTAATTAAGGCGAATACCCGAGTGGTGTTTCTTGAATCACCGGGCTCAGTTACTATGGAAGTTCAAGACGTTCCCGCCATCGCTGAAGTGGCTCATAGGCACAAGTGTATCGTGATGTTAGATAACACTTGGTCAGCAGGGGTAAATTTTCAACCTTTTGATTACGGTGTTGATGTTTCAATACAAGCAGCAACAAAATATATTGTTGGTCATTCAGATGTCATGTTAGGTACCGCAACGGCAAACGCTGAGCATTGGCCACAATTGCGTGAAAGCAGCTATATTATGGGGCAATGTACCTCTCCTGATGACTTATACTTAGCCATGCGGGGTATTAGAACATTGAGCGTGCGTTTACAGCAGCATCAGGCCAGTGCACTTAAAATCGCGCATTGGTTGTCAACGCGCGCAGAAGTTGAAACTATTTTGCATCCAGCGCTACCATCTTGCCCGGGTCATGAAGCATTCGAACGTGATTTTACCGGCTCAAATGGTTTGTTTTCGTTTGTATTAAACAAGGGTAATCAAGCGGCACTAACGGCATTTTTAGACAGCATGGAACATTTTAAAATGGGTTATTCGTGGGGTGGTTTTGAAAGCCTTGTTTTAGGTATTTCAAAGGTTAATAATATGCGCACTGCAACCACTTGGCCATATCAATTTCCCTTGATTCGTTTGCATGTTGGTTTGGAAAATGTTGATGATTTAATTGATGATTTAGCACAAGGCTTTGCGCATTTTAATCAAGTGCTTGAGCAACAAGGTAGCTAAGAGCATTTTGTATCATCAATCTGTCAATTGAGTATTACAGTAGTGAACTTAACAATAGCAAGTGACTTAACTTAAGCGTTAGTAGCAAATTTTGTCTAACGGCTGATGTTAAATAAAGCCTTTTAAACGGACTTTGAATGTAATCTTAAATCGATTCAAAGCCGTTTTCTAGTGGCTACTTGCATGATCTGTTTTGCATCGCTACAACTTATCGCAAGATAAAGCACTTTTCATTGAATTATCTTTTTCCTTAATTATTAGGGTAAAACAGCACACGTTAGCATTTTTCAGGCGTGCGCTGATAAAGTACAATAAAGTGTTTGCCTGCAAGCACTTTTGAACCTTATCATTTAGCCAGAGTTTAGCCAGAGTTTAGTCAGAGTTTAGCCAGAGTTTAGCCAGAGTCTAGCCCTACTTTCAGCAGATATTATTGTCTAACAGATCCTGATACGGGTTATAAAAATCAAAGGCCAAATATCAAACGCCTGATGCTTTACTGTTTTTAAAACATACCCGAACATAACGAGTGAGGGATGATCAAAACAGTTTACTTGTTTTCATCCTTCGCCTTGTTGTAATATGTGAGAAATCATAATTATAGTCAGCATTATGGTAAAGTAAGTTGTGATCCCTGTTCTATGTATAGTACTTGATATAAGAGAGTTGAATGAATAATGATTCACCCGTAAGAAAAGGTTTATTTCAACTTTTATATTCTGTGATAGAAACAGGTGTTTGCCGCGTTATTACCAGCAAATCTGAAAAGCTGTTAGCGAGTTTAAAAAAAACCTATATTGAAAATATCCCTGAACATCATCAAGTTGTTTTTTTACCAGGAAAAATTGAGCACCTCGATGATTTAACTCGTGTCTTAGTAACCGCGGGTATCGATCAGTTTTCCTCAATAGAAACTAATGAACAATTCCTTGAAAATGCCAAGCAATATTTAATTGAGAACAAAGACAAAGAAGTTATCACTATTTGGGCATTTGAAAATGCTGATTTGATTTCAACTGATATACATCATTTGTTAGGACAACTACTGGCATGGCAACGCTATGGTAGCTCATTATTGACCATTGAATTATGGGGTCATACATTATTAGAAAAATTATATAGCTCAGGGGAAATTAGCCAATATTATCAAAGTAAAATTTACCCTATTAATCTTGATGAAAACCTCACCCTTAAGTCTAAAATAGCCTTATTTAACTTCAAATCAATTAACTTTAAACTGTTCATTGCTTTAATGGCCGGGTTACTTTTAGGCCCGCAAGTAGCGCCTTTGCTAGAAAAATTTTCAAATATTTATAATATTTCAACACAGCCCACAAACAATTTAGTCAATAATATAAATACAGAGAAACTAGCGCCAAAAGCAATAGCAGCAAAGCCTGTGTTTGACGAGGTGAATGAGAATAACAATAACAAGCAAACCGAAGTAACCAGACAAGCAAATATTCTCGCACTTAATGATAGTGCAGAACTTACAGAAGACGGGCAAAACCTCGCTATAATATTAACAAGCAGTATAGATGAAACAAGCAGTATAGATGAAACAAACAGTATAGATGAAACAA